>JAISQX010000078.1 GCA_031273965.1 Clostridiales bacterium | reverse complement strand
GGTTCCCGGGAGGCAAGGGCGAGAGGGACGCGCAGACTTATTTTAAGTCCGAACTGTCCAAAACTTGCGACGTTGTAAAGGAAGAATCCTTTGAGTTTCACCCGGACGCCTTTATGGATTGGATTTACATAACCGCAAGCCTGCTTTTGCTGAGCTTTGTCGTTTACTTTTTTGTGCCGATTATCTCGATAATACTCGTGGTATTGGCTATGGTGCCTTTTGTCACTCAATTACTTCTCTATAAACAATTCCTTGATCCTCTTTATAAGAAGCGGACCGCGATAAACGTTTACGGTATAGTAAAACCAACGGGCACGGTAAAAAGAAGAATAATAATAAACGGTCACGCCGATGCGACGCAGGAATGGCATTGGCATTATAAATTCGGGATGAAAGGACTTTTGGGCGTTTTTGCGGGTTCTCTTATGGGCGCGGCTTATATGGTAGTTATATCCTTAGTGTCCTTTGATATCAACGGGTTCGCGAGCGTTCCGAGCAATCCCGCGACCATAACCTTGGGTCTTATAGCTTTAATTTTTGTGGTGTTGTGGATAGCGTTGTTTAAGTTCCACGACAAAAAAGTCATCGTAGACGGCGCAAACGATAATCTTTCCGCTTGTTATGTTGCTTTGGCTATCCCAAAAGCCTTAAAAGAAGACGGGATACGATTAAAGAACACCGAGATTTGCGTTTTTATTTCCAGTGCGGAAGAAGCGGGACTTCGCGGAGCAAAAGCATTTGCGGAGGCGCATAAGGACGAATACGGAAAAGACAATAAAGACGTCGAAACAATAGCCGTTAGCATGGAAACCTTAAGAGAAGCGGAGTTCTTCAGCGTATACACAAAGGACATCAACGGGATCGTAAAGACCGACGAAGACGTCGCTTGCCTTGTAAAGGAAGCGGGAAGAATCAACGACGTCGATATAAAATACGCCACCGTTTCACTCGGCGCAACCGACTCCGGCGCGTTTACGCAAGCGGGCATCAAATCAACTTGTCTTTCGGCTATGTCGCACAACCTAAAGGATTATTACCATACGCGCCGCGACACAAAGGACAATATCGATCCCGTCGTACTCGGCAAGGCCTTTGATATAGTAGCCGATACCGTATTCTTGTATGACGAAAAAGGACTTTAATCTTTATACATAGATTAATATTAATCGGGGTTTAGGCGTTTTGATACTCAAACTCCGATTTTTCTATGTATCGAGCTTGATGTTCAGCTTCTTTTAATAGAACGGACACTCGGTAAGGATAGCGGATAATGCTTATAGATAATATTATCTTTTTGTATGCGTAACCCCAAGTTTTTGTCCGATTGAAAAATTTAAATTTCAAAAGATGTATAAAAATTATTGACAATATTTAAGCTATGTATTAGAATAATAGACGAACTGAATTTATAGGCATTTTACGGACATGTCCGTAGCGCAAAAACCGTCAAAGAGAGTTATTCGCTTGGTGAAAGGATGATACGTGAGCGCTATGCGGTACCGCCGGTGTTTTTAAAAATGTATTAAAGGCAAATAATGCCGAATAAAAATTGAGCGACCCGATTTGTTTTTTCGGGTAATTAAGGTGGAATCGCGGGAGTATTTTTTCTCGTCCTTAAGTATTTTAGGACGGGTTTTTTATATTTTTGTACTATAAGGAGAGATGTATGAGGATTACGTTATTGGATGGAAAGGTTTTGGAGCTTGAAGGGAAGGCTTCGGCCGGCGATATTGTAAAAAGTATAAGCGAAAGCCTTTTTAGGAATGCGCTTTGCGTCAAAATCGACGGTCGGCTAAAGGATTTGTCCGAAACAGTCGACAAGGATTGCGTATTTGAAGCGATTACTTTTGACGATGAAGAAGGAAAAAACGTTTACCGCCATACCGTCGCGCACGTCTTGGCGCAGGCGGTCAAAAGCATTTATCCTACCGTGAAGTTAGCTATAGGTCCGAGTATAGAAAACGGGTTTTATTACGATTTTGATTTCGTTACAAAAATAACAACCGAGGATCTCGGAAAAATTGAAGCCGAAATGAATAAAATCATAAAGGCTAATTTTCCCATAGAAAAATTTAGCATGACAAAGACCGCGGCGGCAAAGGAGGTAAAAAAGTTTAACGAGGATTATAAGTTGGAGCTTATCAACGATTTGCCGGACGGTACCGAGGTGACTTTTTATCGTCAGGGAGATTTTATGGAAATGTGCCGCGGACCGCACCTTCCGTCCACCGGAAAAATTAAGGCCTTTAAGCTCATAAATTTGGCGGGAGCGTATTGGAAAGGCAACGAAAAAAATAAGATGCTTACGCGGATTTACGGTACGGCGTTTAATAAAAAATCCGATTTAGACGAGTATCTTAACATGCTCGAAGAATCTAAAAAAAGAGACCACAACAAATTGGGCAGAGAACTCGGGATATTCATGACCGATGAAAGTATAGGACAGGGTTTGCCGCTGCTTATGCCTAAGGGCGCAAAAATAATGCAAATTTTGCAACGTTTTGTAGAGGACGAGGAAGAGAAAAGAGGCTACCTTTTGACTAAAACTCCGCTCATGGCAAAAAGCAACCTTTATAAGGTTTCGGGGCACTGGTATCATTACAAGGACAAGATGTTTGTATTGGGCGACGAAGAGCACGACGACGAGGTGTTTGCTCTAAGACCGATGACTTGCCCGTTTCAATATTCCATATATAATAACGGCTTAAAAAGCTATAGAGACCTCCCAAAAAGATACGCGGAAACCGCCACGCTTTTTAGAAACGAGGCTAGCGGGGAGATGCACGGACTTATACGCGTAAGACAGTTCACTCTCAGCGACGGGCATATAATATGCGCGCCGGAACAGCTTGAGGAAGAATTTGGAGAGGTGATGGATTTGATCTATTACCTTTTGAAATGTCTCGGTTTGACGGAAGGAGTTACGTTCAGATTTAGCCGGTACGATAAAAGCGATAAGGAAAAATATATCGACGATCCCGTGGCGTGGGAACGCGCGGAAACAATATTGAAGGGAATAATAGACAAGATGGGTATAGAGTATACGGAAGCTATAGGAGAAGCGGCGTTCTATGGTCCGAAACTTGATATCCAATATAAAAATGTGCATGGAAAAGAGGATACTATAATAACCGTTCAAATAGATTTTGCCATGGCGGAAAAATTTCAGATGTCTTATATAGATGAAAACGGAGAAAAAAAGATTCCTTATATAATACACAGAAGCTCTATAGGTTGTTATGAAAGAACTTTAGCTATGCTCATAGAGAGATATGCCGGAGCCTTACCGTTATGGATGTGCCCGGAGCATGTACGCGTCATGAGCTTAACCGACCGTACGATTGAGAAAGCCAAAGAAGTTCAAAAGGTTTTTAGTAAATCGGGTATCTTGGCTACCGTCGACGTCCGCAATGAAAAAATCGGATATAAAATCAGAGAAGCGCAAGTCGAAAAAGTTCCGTATATGGTCATAATAGGCGATAAGGAAGCCGAAGGAAATGTGATTTCGGTTAGGAGCAGGAGCGAAGGAGACTTGGGTACGACGACCGTCGCGGAATTTATCGAAAAGATCAACGCGCTTATACGCGATAAAGCTTGTTAACCGGGGGATAAAAATATGTTGTTATCAAATCTTTTGGGTGAAAGACTCAGGGAAAAACCGACCGATGCAAAAATATTAAGTCAGATTTTTTTGTTAAGAGGCGGTTATATCAAATATGTTTCCAACGGTTCTTATAGTATGCTGTTGCCGTGCGTAAGAATCAAGGCGAAAATTGAAAATATAATAAGAGAAGAAATGAATAAAATCGGCGGACAAGAAGTGCTTATGCCGGTCGTTTTGCCCAGAGAATTGTGGGACGAAACCGGAAGATATGAGTCCGTGGGCGCCGAGCTTTTGAGGCTAAAAGACCGCGGCGGAAAGGATATGTTGCTCGCCATGACTCACGAGGAGGGCGCGGTGCATCTTGTCCGCGATGATGTGACGTCTTACGGGCGTTTCCCGTTTATGCTATATCAGTTTCAAACAAAATTTCGCGACGAACCGAGGTGCAAGGGCGGGCTTATAAGAGTGCGCGAGTTTACGATGAAAGACGCGTATAGCTTTCATACGTCGCAGAAAGATTTGGAGGAGTATTACAATAAGTGCTATGCCGCGTATCACGATATATTCCGCCGCATAGGAATATCGGAGACTGTCGCCGTAGCGTCCGATACGGGTATGATGGGCGGAAAAGTCGCTCATGAGTTTATGTTGCTATGCGATGCGGGAGAGGACACCATATGCGTCTGCAAGGATTGTAATTCGTACGAAAACATAGAAGTGGCAAAAACCGAGGTAAAGAAAAACGGCGGACAAGAACGCGCGCGCGCCGAGGAGTATACTCCGGATATAGAGACTATTGACCAGATTTCCGCCCATTTCGGCGTAAAAAAATCCGAGATAATTAAGTCGGCTGTTTTTGCGGCGGAAGGTTCGGATAAAACCGTAATAGTTTTTATAAGAGGCGATTACGAGGTGAACGAGACCAAACTAAAAAAGGTTATAAAAGCAAATATCTTTCCGTTGGAAGGAAAAAGCGCGGATTTGGAATTCGGTTATATCGGTCCGTTAGGATTGAAGCTTGAAAACGCCGTGCTTGTGTACGATCGCAGTCTTGAAGGCGAAAAAAACATGATAGCCGGGGCAAACAAAAAGAACTATCATATAAGCGGAGTAAGCGTTGAGAGAGACTTAGCGGGCGTCGTATTTGACGACGTCGCAAAGGTGAACGAAGGCGATAAGTGTCTAAAGTGCGGGGGTACGTATATTCTCCAAAAAGGAATAGAAGTAGGCAATATTTTTCAGCTTGGTAAAAAATACACCGAAAGCATGAAAATGTCGTATCTTGACGAAAACGGACAGTCAAAAACGCCTGTTATGGGTTGTTACGGAATAGGCGTGGGCAGAGCGATTGCTTCGGTTGTAGAGGTGCGGCATGACGATTTCGGACCGATATGGCCTTATGCGATAGCGCCTTGGCATATCCATATCAATTTGTTGTCCGGCGGAGAAAATATGAGAAAAGCGGCGGTTACTCTATATAACAAGCTGTTAAAGAACGGTTATGAAGTCATAATGGACGACAGAAAGGTAAGCGCCGGCGTGCAATTTAACGACGCCGATCTTTTGGGCGTTCCATACAGAGTGATTTTTGGCGCGAAAAATTTTGAAAACGGTCTGGCGGAGCTTACGACGAGAGACAAACGCATAAAGAGGCTTATTCCCGTTAACGACGTTTACAAAGAAGTGACGGCTTATATAAAAAGCGAAGTAAAGGGATTGAGTAAATAGAGCGTATTCAGTTTCGGGGCATCGTAAGAAAGCAAAAAACAGAGTATTCTAACTTAAAAAGGTTAAACGGAATGTCAAACAGACAAAAATATATACGAAATTTCTGCATTGTCGCTCATATCGACCACGGGAAGAGCACTTTAGCCGACAGGATTATTGAAAATACCGGAACCGTGTCCGAGCGCGACATGAAAGACCAGTTGCTTGACAGCATGGATATAGAACGCGAGCGCGGTATTACGATAAAGCTTCAGCCGGTGAGGATGTTTTATAAATATGAGGGCGAGGAGTATACTTTTAATCTCATCGACACGCCGGGGCACGTCGATTTTACCTATGAGGTTTCGCGGTCACTCGCCGCTTGCGAAGGGGCGTTGCTTGTGGTGGACGCGACTCAGGGAATAGAGGCGCAGACGTTGACAAACGCATACCTTGCGCTTGACAACGACCTGGAGCTTTTGCCCGTGATAAATAAAATCGATCTACAAAGCGCCGATGTGGAAAAGACTAAAAAAGAAATAGAAGATATAATCGGACTGGATTCGTCCGATGTTCCGTTAGTTTCCGCGAAGGAAGGCGCGGGGATAACCTATCTATTGGATTCCGTAATAAAAAAGCTTCCTCCGCCGGACGGAAATGAAAACGCGCCGTTGCGCGCTTTGGTATTCGATTCGTTCTATGATAATTATAAGGGCGCGATTTGCTTTGTCAGAGTAAAGGACGGGAGTCTCTTTGTCGGGCAAAAGATATTATTTATGAATACCGGAAAAGAGTTTGAAGTTACGGAAATCGGTGTTTTGTCTCCGAAGATGACGCCTACGGAGATATTGAACGCCGGCGACGTCGGATATGTCGCGGCAAGCATAAAAAATGTCAAGGACGCCGCCGTTGGCGACACGATAACATTGCAAACGGGCGGAGCAACGGAGAGTTTAAGGGGTTATAAAGAAGTGACGCCCGTTGTCTTCGCCGGAATTTATCCCGCGGACGGCAGCAAATATAATGACCTTAAGGATGCGCTTGACAAGCTAAAACTTAACGACGCGTCGCTTCAGTTTGGATCGGAGGTTTCTCAGGCGTTGGGTTTTGGATTCCGTTGCGGATTTTTGGGATTACT
>JAISQX010000067.1 GCA_031273965.1 Clostridiales bacterium | reverse complement strand
GTAGTTATCCACATCCGCAAGATTGCGCGGTCCGCGGTTTAAACAAAGCGCCCCGTTGATGCAACCGCCCTCGCAAGCCATACCTTCAAAAAAGTTTTCCGCCGCGACGCCAGCTTTTAGCTTTAACAAGTTGATTTTACATGCCTCTATGCCGCTCATGGCAGCCGCCTTGACCGAATCCACACCCTCGCTTTTAGCTAGATCGGTTACGCCCTTAGCCACGCCGCCGGACCGCGCAAAAATCCTGCCGTAGTATGAAGCGTTGTCAAGCGGTTCTTCCCGTACGGCGGCGACGTCCACGTCGCGCGCGTCAAAAAACGCTTGCAATTCTTCAAAGGACATAGCGCAATCTATTGCGCCGCGCGTTTTTTCTAACCTGTACTCCGCCTTTTTACTGCAACAAGGTCCGATAAATACTACTTTAGCCGACGGGTCTCCGCGTTTTATTAGCAATCCGGTTTCAACCATCGGCGAATTGGCGTCCGATATGTATTCCTTTAATTCGGGGAAGTTTTTTTCCACGTACTCGACAAATGACGGACAACAAGAGCTCAGGAGCTTGCCCGTTTTTTTCCACTCCTCAAAATCACGGTAAACGACAATATCCGCGCCAAGCGCGGCTTCCACCACCTCAAAAAAGCCGATTTGCTTAATGCCGCCGACTACTTGTTCGATTTTTGCATATTTAAACTGACTGACTATCGACGGAGCGACGACGGCGTACACTTTGTATTTTTCGTTATTATCGCTTGACTTGAGAAGTTCTATTACTTCGCTAATATAAGACTTATCGGAAATCGCTCCGAACGGGCATTGATAGACGCACGCGCCGCAGGCAATACATTTGCCGTTGTCGATATGAGCTTTTTTACTTTCTTCCTCGACGCTTATAGCGCCCGTGGGACAGCCCGTAACGCATGGACGGCTCTGCTTTATAATCGCGCTATAAGGGCAAGCTTTTGTACATTTACCGCATTCCACGCATATGCTCTTGTCTATAACGGCTTTTTTATCTATAATCGCTATAGCGTTTTTAGGGCATACCTCCAAGCAGCGATGAACTATGCAGCCGCGGCAGGACGGAGTGACGAATATCCCTCCCGCGGGGCACTCGTCGCACGCTATATCTATCACCTCGACAACATTTGGATTACGCCTATCTCCTCCGAGGGCGAGTTTTATGCGTTCCTGCAATATAGCTCTTTCTTTGTAGATACAACATCTTAAGCTCGCTTTTGGTCCGGGAGAAATGAGTTTAGGTATATCGGTATAAATATTATCCACGTCGTGCTCGTAAGCGTTTTTTATTAGGGCTTTGAGCACTTCGTATTTGAGTTTTTGCACGTTAGTATCAAATATTCTCATAAATTTTCCTTTTTGTTTTCTGTGACGCAACATTTTATCTATGCGGCGTCAATCATAATTCAGTAAAACGTTTTTACCCATTTTTTTCAAATTTTCTGATAAAGATTCGACAAGCTTTAGCTTCATCGTAATGTCTATAGGCAAACCTTGATGCGCGGCGTTTATACTCTGCCCGACAAAAAAAATTATATCCGACGCTTCCTCAAACAGAAGATTGGCAAGCAACGACGCGCCGTCTTTCTTTGTAAAGTATTTTGGCGTGAGATCGCTCTCGGAGATATATTTTTCAGACATAGCTAAAAGCTTTCTCAATGTCAGCACTCCCTCCGTCACCAAATCCACACCATCAATAAACCCTATCGGAGGAACTTCTTTGTCATAAAAAGCAAAAGACGTCCGCAATTCTTTTTTTAGCCGGCGCGCGACAATTTGACCGCTCGTGCCGCCGCATACGACTTTTTTTTCGCCCGCTTTCAAAAATTCCTCTATGTAATAATCATCTTTGGACGCGTCCACCGGCGGACCGACAAGAATACTGACACGAAGCCGTTCGCGTATTTTAACGACGGCGACGGTGGTGTCGTCGCCGGGTTTATCAAGATAAAGGTCGTTGCAAGCGGAGGCAAGCAAGCAGGCTATACACCGCGCGCTCATTTCGTCTCTCACCGTCCGGGTAAGGTATTGCATAATATCGTGCCTTCGCCAGCCGAAATTCAGCGTGCATCCTATCCCCGCGTGTACCGCGCCGTCGCTCATAACTATAAGCGCGTCGTTTTTTTCCAGATTCAAATCGGATTTGTATACTTTTTTACCTATAATCTCCAATTCCTTGCGCTCAAGGTCGCGACATTCTCCGCGCCGAATCAAAACCGCTTGCGGATTGTCAAATTCTATGAGATAGCCGCCGCCGTCGTCTTTCATATGAATGACCGAAAAGGTCGAATACGCCACTCCCCTTTCTCTGCAAACCGGCAGAGAATAAAGAACCGTCTCCAAGCACTCGCGCATATCTATGTCGTTCGAAACTAAAGTACATAGGATTTTTGACGTTAGGGTTGATAAGATATTTGCTTTGACGCCGCTTCCCATGCCGTCCGCCAAAACAAGCGTCGTATATCCGTCCCTATAACGGCTCTCCACCCTGTCTCCGCATAACTCTTCGCCCGTTTTATTTATAGAGGTAAACCCCTGCTCCATGTATAATGCCATATTAAAATCCCCCGCCCGCTACACTTACGATCCTTTTCTTTTGTTTTTTCGCATGAACACAAGGACGATTTTTTGCGTCTGCCGTAACGCTGACTAATTTTCCGATATAGTCCTTTTTAGTTTTAAAAGCGCTAACTTTGTCTCCGCCGTCGTTTCGCCCAAAAGCGAAGCTATTTCCTGCGCGACGCGCATCTGCTTTTTTATCACCCCGTCTGTAGTTGTCAGTGTTTCCAACTTTAGCGCGTTGAGTCGATTCGCCGATTGCGTTTCGTCGGTTATATCCTTCATGACGCCGAACAAAAGTTTTTGCGATTTTAATATCACGACGGTCAGTTCGGCGTATTTTTCCGTCTTGTCGATATACATTTTTTTATTGTAAATATTCACGCCCTCGTTTGCCGCGACGACAAAATCCGTCGGGTCGAGAAATTCGAAAACCGCTCTTCCTTTTAATTCAAACCGCCCGTCGGTCCCTAACATTTCCACCGCTTTGTTATTTATCTCGGTTATTTTAAACTCTTCGTCCAAAAGAATAATTCCATTAGGACTGTTTTGAATGATTTCGTAGGACATGGACTCGGCGCGCTCGCGCATATAAGGAAGACACATTTCCGTAGCCGCGTAGCCGTTGAATACCGCCCAAGCCTTTTCGCGGCAAGTATTGTAGCCGCACGCGCCGCAATTCAACTCGTCGTCCTTTGTTTTTTTCCCCGTCTTTTCTAAAATCTCCCTCAAATCTCTTTCCGAAGGCGCGCTTCCGTCCGCGTGCAAACGCCTGTAGACGCGCTCCAAATTTACTACAGAAGCACCCGTCTTTACCCTTTCTTTCAATCCCTCCATTGCGACATACTCTCTTATGTTGCCGTTCGCCTTGACCGCACCCCCTTTTATTTCAAGCGCGCACGGTCCGTTGACGCAAGAGTATTCGCAACAACTAAGCTCCAAAAACATTCCCGAAAGACTCTCGATATTATCCAAAACCTCGCAACATTTGGCGTTTCCGTCGACCGCCACATATTCGTAGCCCGACGGGCATTCGTCAAAGGATTTAATTATTCCGCGGCTGATAGGGTAATATTTTGCGTTGCCGCAACCTTCCGTTCTCAAGCCGATACTCACCCTCGCAATATCTTCAAGGACAATATTTCTTTCGTTAAACATAGCCCTTATGTCCTCAAAGGTCAACACGCAATCAATTATTCCGTTCTCCGCCGCTTCCTTTTTTTTGGCTATGCACGGCCCTATAAATACAACCTTTACGTCGTCGCGCTCTCCCTTTATAATTTTTGCGTGAGCTATCATTGGCGAATCGACGGGCGCAAGGTACGGCAATGCTTTCGGATAATACATTTGAATCATATAATTGACCGCGGGGCAAGCCGACGTTATAAAATTCTTGAATTTTTTTCCCTCCAAAAGCCTCTTGTACTCGCTTGTTACCGCTCGCGCGCCTACGGCAGTCTCTTGCGCGTCAAAAAAACCCAATTTGCCCAAGGCGATTTTCATAACCGTAAAGTCCTTTATTCCGAAGCTTGCCGCAAAGGATGGCGCGACGCTTGCAACGACGTTCGCGGTTTTTAAAAGTTTTTCCGCGGTTTGCCTTTCGCTATGCACAATTTTTGCGTTTTGCGGACAAATCTTGGTGCATCTCCCGCACAGAATACAGCGCTTTTCTATAATTTTAGCATGACGGTCCGAAACGCAAATAGCCTTTACGGGACATTCCCTAAGACATTTATAGCAATCGCGGCAACGAGCGTCTTTAAAATCCAAATAATTAATCATAACCTATCCTTCCGTTTTGACAGAGTAAAAGCATACACCGCCCTTACCCAGAGTGTGGGACAGACATTTTTTTATACAAAAGCTTTTTACTCGGGTAGCTTGCCCACTAAAGGAAGTATATCGTTAAGAAATTTTTCCTCAAGATTAGCCTTATCAACATGTTTCAAAAAATATTCGTCCGTTTTTATAACCACGCCCTCCGGACATTTCCCCAAACAAAAGCTTGCGACCAATTCGACTTCGTCCTCGACGTCGTACTTTTTTAGATAACCCGTCAATTCCGCTATCACGTCATAAGAACCCTTTATATGACATGAACTTCCCACGCATACCGATATTTTCATAGCATAATCACCTCGTCAGTTTTCTTTTTGTAATATGTTTTCTTGTATCCTTATATTTTTGCTTATCTATACTATGCCTTTCAGCTTATTGGAGAGCTCTGCAAGAGACGCCGCCATATCCTCGTTTTTGACCGCGATACCGTCGGGTGTTTTTAGATGCGCGGGCGCAAAATTCCAGATGCCTTTTATCCCTGCGTCAACGAGAATATCGCACACCTCCTGCGCGGCTTGCTTAGGTACGGTGATAATCCCTATATGTACGTTTAATCTCTTTACCAAGCGGGGCAACTCCGCCATATCAAAAATCTTTTTATTTCCTATGCCGGTTCCCGCAACGCTCTTGTCAACGTCGAACGCCGCGACGATATTCAGACCGTAATTCTTGAAGCCCTCATAAGAAAGAAGCGTTCTGCCTAATCTGCCTACTCCTATCAAAACCGCTTCCGTCGCGTCGTTATATCCCAAAAATTTTTCCAAACCGGCTATAAGCGCGGTAACTTCAAAGCCGATTTTAGGCTTACCGTCGGAAGAACCGACATAGCTCAAATCCTTTTTGACCACCGCCGGATTGAGGTTCATAATATCGCCTATCGCGACGGTCGAAACCGTTTTTTGATTTTTGCGCTCCATTTCCTTTAGCGCCCTCAAATACCCGGGTAACCGCCTCATAGTGGCGACGGGCGCACAAACGACTTTTGAAATCATAACTTCTTCTCCTTTATATTTGTGACTTCCGTGTCAATCGTCTTTTGTTTTTTGGATTTACACCAAAGTATTCCGCCAAACGAACTGCCCTCTCTCCGCTAAAACGCTCTTTTTTTATACTAACCCAATCCAATAGTCGTTTCCATTATAGATATTTTTATATCGATATTTTTATATCGTTATGATACGACAAAATAAGGCGCTTGTCAAGAAAAAACAAGGGATTAGCAAAATTATTTTTTGACGTGAGATTATTAGAGTAATCAGGAACCCTTTCTTTGAAAATCGCATTTTTTCATGGCGGAATTAAAAATGAAACCGTTTGTCGCGCCGAGAGATATAAAAAAAGGCGGAGCGATATAATGGCGATAATAACTTTGGCTACTCATGGCGGATATCGGTTCAAATACTCTTAAAGACCGTTTTAATCGCTGTCCGCGCCCGATATATGAATCGAGAGCGTTAAAATACAATAACACTCCCCGTTTACCGCTCATAAACTAATTCATTTATATATTGTCCGTCAAATATTTCGCCACGCCGTCTATATCGGGGAAAAGAGTCGCATAATTTATGCCCAGAAGCTCCAGCTCTTTTAAGATGCCGCTCTTGTTTTTTATATCGATTCTGACTATACTATAGTCCTTTATCTTCTTTTCCGCTTCCTCGGCGTTCTTTGACAGACCGCAAAGGATAAACGCGCCGTCCTGTTTCATAATCCTATTGTTTCTTATCTGGGGCTGTACAAAATAAGTGGATAACAGATGTATATCTTTTATTTTATCTTCAAACGTCGGACTTTCTCCGCGTATCTCATATAAGAGTCTTTTGTGTTCTTCCTTGTTGTCATACGCGGCATTTTTATCCTTGCTTCTCTTTTTTGCGTCGTCGTATAGCTTTTGCTTTTCTTGGCTATTAAAACAAGCCAGGCAAGAGAGCATAAGCGCTCTGCTGCTCTTGTAATGAAGCACCTCCGGCGCTATGAAGATATATACGCGCCCTATCTCGCCTTTATTTTTGTCCTTGCTCGGCATACACGCAAAATACAAAGCCGCAAGAGGATTTGCCGAAACGTCAAGCAATCTCGTAGGCACACCGTGGTGCTGCATATGCGTCAGCTCGTCCAAATGAGTCATCGCCGTAAACTCTTGAGGGCAACGCTGTTGAATACCGTAATAATAATAATCCTCTCTCGCGTCAAAGGCGCGTATATCGTCTTTTGAGCGGAAAGCGCTAGGCAAAAGGTCATAGTCACGGTCTTTCACCCCCCGGAAAAAAAACTTATGATTGGGTTCGCCGGACTCGTATTTCGCGTCGATTTCCTCAATCATGTTTTCCCAGATTCGCAGTCTCTCGGTCTCTTCATCGGTCTGTTTCGCTTTCTCTCGCCGGCTTTCAATTACTTTTTCGGTATTTATTCTAAGCTGTCTATGCTCCAAATATCCTTTCAAATTAAACGGCTTACCGTCATTCGCCTCTTTTTTGCCTCCCAAACGATTTAATTCGCTTATGATTTCAAGATAATCGCTCAGATTCCCGGCTTCCTCGTAAGACGTGATGTTATATGTTGTAAATGAGTCCTCGGCTCCCTTGGATTTGAAACTATCCGGTAAACTTTCTATCGTCTTTATGGGACAACCAAAAAACGCGGCTTCTCCGACGCCTTTATCTTCTATTATATTGTTCTCTATTTTTTTTGATTCAAGCTTTATCTCTTGCAACGCGTCGCACATATAAAAAGCTTCTTCTTCTATCCTCTTTGTTTCGTCTGATAAGCCGACTTTTTTTAGTGAAAAGCAGTTTTTAAACGTACCTCTTTCTATTTTCGTCACTTTATGCGGAATTTCAACCTCCGACAACTCAATACAATTATAAAAAGCAAACTCTCCTATCTCGGTTACTCCCTCCGGTATCTTGATTCTCGTCAATCCGCTGCATCCGTAAAATGCCCACTCTCCTATCTCGGTTACTCCCTTCTGTATCTTGATACTCGTCAATCCGCTGCATCCGTCAAATGCAAACTCTCCTATCTCGGTCCGGTATCTTGATACTCGTCAATCCGCTGCATCCGTGAAATGCAAACTTTCCTATCTTGGTTACTCCCTTCGACATCTTGATACCCGTCAATCCGCTGCATCCGTCAAATGCAAACTCTCCTATCTCGGTTACTCCCTCCGGTATCTTGATTCTCGTCAATCCGCTGCATCCGCAAAAT
>JAISQX010000054.1 GCA_031273965.1 Clostridiales bacterium | reverse complement strand
GGTCCGTATGACGGAAGCCACGTGACCTCCTTGCTCTCATACATCGCGGCGTAAGCCAAAAATTGACCGAGACTCAAAACTCCTTGCCCGCCGAATCCGGCTATTATAATTTTTTCCGTCATAACTCCGCCTCCTTAAATATGCCGAGAGGATAAACCTTTGTCATTTCATTTTTTACGTAATTCATCGACGCCTCCGGCGTCATGCCCCAGTTTGTAGGGCACGTCGACAGGACTTCGACAAGTGAGAAGCCTTTGTTTTTAAGCTGATATTCAAAGGCCTTTTTTATGGTTTTTTTTGCGTTCATTACGTTTCTCAAATCATGAAGCGACACTCTGGCGACAAAAGCCGCGCCGTCAAGCGTGGCTAACATTTCGCTGACTCTTATGGGGTTGCCCTGAAGCACCGCGCTCCTACCCGTCTGGCTTGTCGTGGATTTTTGACCTATAAGAGTGGTAGGCGCCATCTGTCCCCCGGTCATACCGTATATCGCGTTATTTATAAATATGACCGTTATGTTTTCTCCGCGCGCCGCCGCGTGAACCGTCTCCGCCATGCCGATGCTCGCGAGGTCTCCGTCGCCCTGATATGCAAACACTATCTTGTCCGGGCAAACCCTCTTTATACCCGTAGCGACGGCTGGCGCTCTGCCGTGCGCCGCCTGCTGTATGTCGCAATTAAAATAATTGTAAGCGAATACCGCGCAACCGACAGGCGCGACACCTATTACTCCGCGCGCGCCCATAACCTCTTCAATAGCCTCGGCGGTCAATCTGTGCGAAATTCCGTGCGTACAGCCCGGGCAATAATGAAAGGGCGTGTCGGTCAGTAAACTTGTTCTTTTAAACACCTTCTGCATAATAATCACACTCCCAATATCCAAATACTAAATTAATTTATCTCCATTCCGAAGAACCGATAGGTTTTTTATATCGCCGTCTTTCAGAAATTCTCCGCGGTCTTTTTTGTCTTTTGCCGTATTGCCGCTAAAAATCTTCCGGTATATTGCGCCCCGCGTTATTCTCCTAAGTGACCAATTCATTATATCACTTTTTCTTATCCTTTACAACCAAATCAAGTATCTCTTCAAATGTTGCAAAATATTTTTTATAACCCTTACAAATGCGCAAAACGGCAAATCGCATCGGCTTAAAAAAAAACGCTCGTTTCTGTGAAACCTTATAAAATCTTACAAAACATAATTATGAAAGACTGCTTTATTTATATGATATATATTATATAATATAAAAGAATTTACAAGTACCCTCGACGAAAAAGACCGGGATTTCAAGCCAAAAGCTTATTAACGGCATCGATATACGCCAGTATTCCGCTCTCTATAACGTCCGTCGAAACGCCTCTGCCGATAACCGATTCGCCGCCGTCAAGCGCCAACCTCACGTAGCTTTCACCCAAAGCGTCGCGCCCCTCGCCCACCGATTGCACCCCGTAATCGTATAAAACAAAGCTTTTTCCGACAATTTTGTCCACGGCAAGAAAAGAACTGTCTATAGGCCCGTCGCCGTCTTGTATTGCGGTTCGAACCTCTTCGCCGCATTTTATGCTGACCGCGGCGTAAGCGTTTCCTTTTTTACAATTAATGACAAAGTTGTCAAGAACGTACTTTAAATTGCTTTCTAACTTTTTGTTGGACAGCAAAGCCTCTATATCTTTATTTGAAACGCTTTTTTTGATATCGCAAAGTCTTTTAAATTCATCAAAAAGCTCCTGAATTTTCTCTGCTCCGATATCGTGATACCCCATAGCGGTCAAATGCTCCGAAAAGGCATGCTTTCCGCTGTGTTTTCCCAGAACGATTTTATTTTGCGGAATGCCCACCGCCTCCGGTGAAAGTATTTCATACGTTTCTTTTTTTGCCAACACGCCGTGCTGATGTATCCCTGACTCATGCGCAAAGACGTTCGCTCCCACAATAGGCTTAGTCGGATGGAGATTGACTCCTATAATATTTGAAACGAGCTTACAGGTTTTATAGATTTCCTTTGTATTTATTCTCGTTTCGGCATTATATAAATACGGACGGGTGTTAATACCCATGACAATCTCTTCCAGCGAAGCGTTGCCCGCCCGCTCGCCTATACCGTTCACGGTGCATTCCGCTTGGGAAATACCGGCTTCAACCATAGCGAGAGTATTCGCTACGGCAAGCCCTAAATCGTTATGATTATGCGCCGACAAATCAACCCTATCCGCGCCTTCGACATTTTCCCTTATAAAACGTATAAGGTCGTACATCTCTCCCGGCGTGCAATATCCGACGGTGTCGGGAATATTGATTACCGTCGCTCCGCTTTTTATAGCCGTTTCAAGAGCTATTTTTAGGAAATCCCGATCGCTTCTGCTCGCGTCCTCCGCCGAAAACTCAACGTCGCTCAATTTGCTTTTGGCATATTTTACGCTTTCCTCTATCCTTCTCAAAACCTCTTCGCCGCTCATTTTCAGTTTGTATTGCATATGCAAGGGACTAGTCGCCAAAAAAACATGTATTCTCGGCGAAACCGCTCCTTTTACGGCGTCATACGCTTTGTCTATGTCGGCGACAAGAGCGCGCGAAAGACTTGCGACGGCGCTGTTTTTTACAAGACCGGCGACGACCTTTACCGAATCGAAATCCCCTGGCGACGACGCGGCAAATCCCGCCTCGATGATATCCACCCCAAGCTTTTCAAGCTGAAGCGCAAGCTCTATCTTTTCATTGATATGCATGCTGCATCCCGGCGATTGTTCGCCGTCTCTTAAAGTAGTGTCAAAAATTTTGATACGTCGAAGTGCCATATTTACCTCCTTAAAAGCATATAAATGCCCGATACAAATATTCTTCGTATGAAGTTTTCCTTTGCATAAATCTCCGAATTAAGCTATATGCAAAAATTCATAAAAAAACGTCCCAAAGTCTATTAATGAACTTTGAGACGACTGCGCGCGGTACCACTCAAATTGCGTTTATTTCGGCAATAACCCCTATTAAACGCCTCTTAATTTCCTTCTTTACGCAAAGGTTCCAAACGGTCCGGTCTAATGAGCCGCAAAAA
>JAISQX010000040.1 GCA_031273965.1 Clostridiales bacterium | reverse complement strand
TATCGATCGTCGCTTTGTCGCCGAGCTTTTGGGCTTCGACGAACCGTCGAATAATTCTCTTGACGGCGTGTCCGACAGAGATTTTGCCGCCGAATTTATCTTTGCCGCGTCAAACACCATGGTTCATCTTTCGCGTTACTCGGAGGAGCTTATTTTATTCTCATCACAGGATTACGGATATATCTCCATCGACGAGGCGTATTCCACCGGGTCAAGCATTATGCCTCAAAAGCATAATCCCGATATCGCCGAGCTTGTCCGCGGAAAAACCGCCAGGGTACTCGGAGGACTCACTGCCATATTGACGCTGACAAAAGGCTTGCCTCTTGCCTACAACAAAGATTTACAAGAGGATAAGGAGATTTTCTTCGGCGTATACGACACCCTAACCGACTGTATAAAGGTTTTTACGGGCATGATTTCCTCCGTTCAGTTTAACGTGGAAACAATGCTTGCCGCGTGCAAAACGGGATATATCAACGCAACCGACGTTGCAGATTATCTGGTATCAAAAAAAGGCGTTCCTTTTCGCACGGCATATGAAATAGTCGGAGCACTTGTTTCGTATGCGTTATCAAAAAAAGCTCCTCTCGACAAGCTTACTCTAAAAGAATTTAATACGTTATATATAAAAACCGATGCGGTCGGCTATCAGGACGCCCTCAAAGAGTTTGAACGCTTACAGACTGCCGGAGAAACTCTCTTTGATGCGGACATATATTCAAAGATAGATATATACCGAACACTCGGCGCAAAAGCATCCTACGGCGGTCCCGCAAAAACCGCCGTCAAGCAATCCATAAAAAATCTTCGTAAAAGATTGAAAGCTTTATCGAATTGAATGGAATATCGCAACGATAAAAAACACGGAAGTATTTATTCCGTGTTTTTTGTATGTCGCTTTTTAGAGCCTGTATTGAGTTTACTTCAATTCGGCAACCGCACCGGCTTCTTTAAACTTCGCGATTATCTCTTCCGCGGCGGCTTTTGCGAGTCCCTCTTTGATCGTCTTAGGCGCTCCGTCTACAAGCGCTTTGGCGTCTACAAGTCCGAGACCCGTAGCGTCTCTGACAACCTTAATTACGGGAACCTTGTTGGGACCCACTTCCTTGAGAACGACGTCAAATTCGGTCTTTTCCTCGACTACCGGAGCCGCTGCCGTGGGTGCCGCCGCTGCCGCTACCGCCGCCGGAGCAGCCGCGCTTACGCCGAATTCCTCTTCTATAGCTTTTACCAATTTGCTAAGGTCAAGAACCGTAAGATTTTTTATCTCGTCCAATAATTTTGCAATATCTGCCATTTTAATATTCCTCCAAATAATTTATTGTTTTTTTTATTTTATTTTTCGTTTCATTTTTAGCCGTAACGAACGGCTTTTGTTTTTCAATTTGCTTTGATACGACATCATACTCCGTATCTGAAGCTTTGATGTTTTTTTATCCCGCGACAAAGATACGAACGGGAAATCCTTTTATTTCTGATCCGCAACAGCTTGAAGCGCCCTTGCCAATCCCGCTATCGTCGCATTTAATCCGACAGCCAACCCTCTGACCGGAGCTTGCATAACGCCTAACAACATCGAAAGTAATATCTCTTTCGACGGCATAGCCGCTAAGTCTTTAACGCCGGCGTCATCCAAGAACGCGCCGTCTAAGCATCCGCATTTTATCTTCACCTTCGGGAGATCTTTTGCTCCCGCGACAACCGCCGATGCCGCCGCCGTAGGATCTTTCCCGAAAGCCGCCGCCGTTGTCCCTTCCAAAAATTTGTCAAACTGATTAAGTCCCGCTTCATTAAAAGCAATCTTTAAAAGACGGTTTTTGTATACCTTATACTCAACGCCTTTTTCGCGAAAGCTCTTACGAAAAGCCGTATCGTCTTTTACGGTGATACCCACATAATCAATTAAGACAAACGAAGACGACTCGTTCAGCCGTTGACGAATTTCGTCGAGTTGTTCGGACTTGGAAGCCTTTGAAACTGCCATGCATAATCCTCCTTATAAAATAAATTTACCTTGCTCTCCCAAAAAAGGCAAACAAGGCAAAAAACAAGAAACTATATACTCACATACAAATACGCTAAATATAAATCTAATTTGCCTGAGCAAGCGCAACGCTTACATCTTAAAACTTAAGATACTTGCCGTCTTTGGAAAATCAACGTACTGATTATATACTGTTATTATGATTTTGTCAAACAAATTACAGCTAAATTCTATATATTTTGAAAAAAGTTGACAAATCGGGTCTACAAGCGCTTTATGACATCTTCTTTTTGATTTTTTCAAGTCTGCCGGGATAATCGGACTTTGTGCGGTCGCTGAGTCCAAGCTCTATTGCGCGTTCGCAAAAGGCTTTCGCTTCATCATATGCGCCGCGGTTTTCCAAAATAATTACAAGTCTCTTATAGGAGTCAAGGTTGTGCGGAAAATCGGGAACATATTCAAAATTAAAGGCTATGTCCTCCCGGCATTTACGCTCGCATTTTTCAAGGTTGCCC
>JAISQX010000013.1 GCA_031273965.1 Clostridiales bacterium | reverse complement strand
TCGTGGTTGCCGAAAACAACCGTCCAATACACTCCCAACCGCTCCATAAGCCTTGCAAAGAGTCTCGTCGATACAAGATTGTCTATCGTTCCCGACGAAAACGGCACGGGGTATACCATATCGCCCGTGACTATTATGAGATCGGGTTTTGTCTCATGCACAAGAGCCGAGATGGCGTTGATTGCCCAAGAATCTTTTTTTATCGACAAAAAACCGCCGCCTAAATGCGTGTCCGTCAATTGAAGCACGCGGAACTCCCTGTCTTCTTTGTCAAGCGTAAAGGTTATGTATCCCGTTCCCCCGTCGACTTCCGGAATGAGGATATCTTCCTTCTCCACGGGGCTTATTCCGTCTATAAGTTTTATTGTCGCCTTATTTCCTATATATCCCACTCCCGCGCATACCGCTCCCGTAAAGACCGACGCGCAAATTATGATTAACGCGGGTATCGCGGCTTTCTTAAAAAACCTGCGCAATGCGCGAAGCGTCCGGTCGGCAAAAGCCGACGCGTCGGCGGCAACTTTAGAAAGCTTGATTTGTGAGTTTGTCTTCGGTTTCGACTTTTGTTCGGATTTCATAATTTTATCTCCTTGCAATGTGTGACGATATGCCGACATTCTAAGTATAATAGATTGTTTCATCGCATATTACAAAATTATTTCGGCAAAATACAGACCTTAAATTCCATATCGAATTTTTCCGACGCCTCGCGCGTAAAACTCTCCGCCGCGTCCTTAAATTCTTGTAAGCCGCTCATGTCTTTCGAGTCAATCAAAGCGTCGAATATAACGATTTTTCTATTTTTTCCGTAATCATGGAGAGTAATCGCCCCTTCGTCGGCGAGAATACCATGCTTTTCGGCGATTTTTAGAATACTCCGCTTTGTTTTTTCGTCCAAATTCTTTCCGAGCAACGCTTTCGCGTTGTTCTTGATAAGCTTTATGCCCTCAACAATTATGATTATGCTGATTATCATACCGACAAAAGCGTCGGCGCGCGGCGCGATATAGCCGGCGGTTAAATATCCTACGAGCGTCATAAGGGTTATCCCCGCGTCCATAAAGCTGTCGATGCCGGAGCCTTTCAACACTATCGAATCGAGTTTTTTGTTCCGTCCAAAAAAGAAAAGTCCCAAAAAAACCTTTATCAGAGCGCCAAACGCGATTATACCGAAGTTCAACCAAGAAAATAACAACAAAAAAGGATATAATAGTCTTTCAATCGCGGAATAAAGGAACAAGACGCCGGCGGCAAGTATCATAACCGCGGAAATGAATCCCGCCATATATTCTATCCTGCCGTAACCGAACGGAGCCTCTCCGCCCGCGTTTTTTGACATAATAAAAAAACAAAAGATAACGATGGCGAAGCTAACGGCGTCAAAAAAATTGTGTATCGCGTCGGAAAAGACGCTCAAGCTGTTTGACGACTGACCGACATATAGTTTTACAAATCCAAGGAAAAGGTTTGTGACAAATCCGACTGTAAAGACGCATATCAACGCGGATTCTCTCGTTTTCCTCTTCATAAACGATACCCCCTCAATCACATATGCGCACGCTTGCCGCTTTTCTACACCGAAGAAAACAAAATTTGACTACAAAAGCGGTCGACACGGATTATCGCGCGAATTTTGTAACGACATAATCATTGGAAGTTTTGAAAAAGTCATAAATGAAAAAACTCAAAAATTTTTCCATCAATAATCCTTTCTCAAAAAAAATTTCTTTACAATATAACGGCGTTAACTGAGCCGCCTGCCCCGTATATCTCCACCGTATCCCCTCTTTCCATATCCGAAACCTTGGACACGATGCGTCCGCGTTTTTCTATTTTGAAATAACCGGCGTCAAGACGTCTTAAAGGACTCGATTTATCAAAAGCGGCAATCACCCGTCCCGCTTGGCTTTGCTTTTGAGCAAACGCCGCGCTCACACTTGACACAAGCCGCGCGTTTATCGTCTTTAGATTGTAAGCGCATTCCGATAGGATTTCGTTAGCGCGCGACGAAACGGATTTCATCGCCGAAACCAACTGCATTTTTTTGTATTCGTAATTATTTGAAATTAGCTGCGCCCCGCGATTTAACAACGATAAGATTTCGCTTTTAAGCTCCTCTTCGTCGTACGCTATATACTCGGCGGCTGCCGTTGGCGTGGGCATTCTGAGATCCGCCGCCATATCGCATATGGAAAAGTCAGTTTCGTGTCCGACCGCGGAGATTATCGGCGTTTTCATCTCAAAAACCGCCATAGCCACCTCTTCGGTATAAAAGGGCATCAAATCCTCCAAAGACCCACCACCTCGCGCGACGATTACAATGTCAAAACCCAAACCGTCGACGCGCTTAAGCGCCTGCGCTATGTCGGCCGCCGCATAAGTCCCCTGAACCCTCACGTCGCACACGGTTATATCTATGCTCTTGTTTTTTTTACGCACCGTCTTTATAATGTCGTGAATAACCGCCCCGCTTTTGCTTGTAATTACACATACGTTATTTACAAACGCGGGCACGGGAATTTTTTTATCCTCGTCAAAAACCCCGCGTTCTTTTAATCTTTGCTTTAATTCCTCAATTTTTTGATAAAA
>JAISQX010000211.1 GCA_031273965.1 Clostridiales bacterium | reverse complement strand
GATTACTCCATATGGAGATTATTGAGGAACGTTTGGAGAGAGAGTTTGACTTGGACTTGATAACTACCGCGCCCAGCGTTTCGTACAAGATAATAAAGACGAACGGAGACGAGGTCTTTATCGATAATCCTTCAAATATGCCCAATCCTTCGGAGATAGCAAGCATGGAAGAGCCGGTTGTAAAAGCGTATATTTTTTCGCCGCCGGAATATGTCGGGTCGATTATGGAGCTTTGTCAGGAAAAACGCGGCGCGTATATAGACCTTACGTATATAGATGCGAACCGAGTGAGAATGCACTATGAAATTCCGCTCAACGAGATAATCTATGATTTTTTTGACGCGCTGAAGTCGAGAAGCCGCGGATACGCGAGCCTTGATTACGAATTATTAGGGTATAGGGAAAGCAAACTTGTAAAACTGGATATTCTTTTGAACGGAGAGATTTGCGATGCGTTGAGCCTGATTGTTCATAAGGACAAAGCGGCGGCGCGGGGCAGAAGTATAGCCGAAAAATTAAAGGAAGCCATCCCCAGACAGATGTTTGAAATACCGATACAAGCGGCGGTGTCCGGAAAGGTCATCGCCCGCGAGACCGTTAAAGCTATGAGAAAGGACGTTCTCGCGAAATGTTACGGCGGAGATATTACGCGAAAAAAGAAATTGCTTGAAAAGCAAAAGGAAGGGAAAAAGCGTATGCGTCAAATGGGCAGCGTGGAAGTTCCGAGCGAGGCTTTTACAGCAATTTTAAAGTTTGATAAGTAAAAAACATACGCATAGTATTCTCGTGCTTGTTGCTTTTTAGAATACTAAACATGCGTTGACGTAGAAATATAAGAGTAAAGGAGGGTTTGTTATGGTAAGAACAAACTGGTACAAGGATGCGGTGGTATATCAGATTTACCCGAGAAGTTTTAAGGATGGCAACGGCGACGGAATGGGAGATATAAAAGGTATCATAAGTAAACTTGACTATCTCAAAGACTTAGGGATTACGGCGGTATGGCTTTCGCCTTGTTATATGTCGCCCAACGACGACAACGGCTATGATATCAGTGATTACAGGGATATCGATCCGCAATTCGGAACTCTTGACGATTGGAAGGAGATGATAAGCGGGATGCACGAGCGCGGAATAAAGCTCATAATGGATCTTGTAGTTAACCATAGCTCGGACGAGCATGAATGGTTTAAAGAGAGCCGAAAGAGCAAGGATAATCCTTATAGGGATTACTATTTTTGGCGTAAGGGTAAAGGCAAGAACGGTAAAAAACCTCCGAATACCTGGGTGTCGAGGTTTGGCGGCTCGGCATGGGAGTATGACGAGACGACGCGCGAATATTATTTACATCTTTTTTCAAAGAAACAGCCGGATTTGAATTGGGATAACCCAAAAGTCAGAGCCGAAGTTCAAGACATAGTGAAATATTGGTTGGATTTGGGCGTCGACGGTTTTCGTTGCGACGTTATAACCTATATCTCAAAGACCGAAGGTCTTCCGAACGGCTTTTTGGGCGGAGACAATATGTTTACGCACGGTCCCAATATACATAAATACTTAAATGAATTGAACGAAAAAGTATTGTCCAAGTATGATTGTATGACGGTGGGCGAAGCCTCCGGCGTCACCGTGGAGCAGGCGCTTTTGTATACCGGAGAGGATAGGCATGAGCTGGACACCGTTTTCCAATTCGAACAGGTTGAGGCAAACGCATATTTTCGCATAATCCCGAAAAAGGTAAATCTAAAAAAGACAAAACATGTTTTTTCTAAGTGGCAAGCCGGACTTTATGGACACGGTTGGAATAGCTTGTATTTAGAAAATCATGATCAACCGCGTTGCGTTTCGCGTTACATTGTCGACAATCCTAATATGGATGATTTTTGTAGGAAGCAAAGCGCTAAGATGCTTGCGACGGCCATATACTTTCAGCAAGGCACGCCCTATATTTATCAGGGACAGGAAATCGGCATGACGAATATAGAATTTGAAAACGAGTCGGATCATGTCGATATCATGGCGCGTAATATTCTCGGGCAGATCAAGAAATATGCGCCGTTCTTGAAGAGATTTGCTCTCAAGGTTTTGGATATTTTTTCGCGCGACAACGCCAGAACGCCCATGCAATGGAACGCGGATGAAAATGCGGGCTTTTCGGATGCCGAGCCGTGGTACAGAGTAAATAAAAATTATAAAAAAATCAATGTGGAAGAATCATATGCGGATAAGAATTCGGTGCTAAATTTCTTTAAAAAGTTAATTTCTATAAGGAAAGGCAATGAAATTATCATAAAAGGCGAATACCGCGAATTATACGACAGCCACAAGGATTTATATGTATATGACAGGGATTATAACGGCGCGAAACTTAGGGTAATTTGTAACTTTAAGAATAAAGACGTTAAATATGCCGATTCGGCGGGCATGGCGTACGCCGGACAAAGCCTGATTCTTTCCAATTACGATACAGACGAAAAATATGAGGAAGTAAAGGTTTTGAAGCCTTACGAATGCCGGGTATATATGTTTACGTAAAAGGCTTAAGTCCGTAATACGGTAGAACAAACGTAAAAAGCATAAGTATTTTTAAATATAATTCGGAGGGAACTTTGAGAAATTTTCCCTCCAAATTTTTTTTATAACGTTCTTTCCGGTTTTCGCTTCGCATATATTCTATTGTCGCGTAAAAAAAATGACGGAGGGCTTTGTATGAACTACGACAATATAAAAAGACTTAATACGGTGGTGACCGAAAACAGTTATATCGAAAACCGCATAGGGGAACAAAATTCCGCTGTGCCGGAAGCGATTGAGCATAAAGGAATGCGGTTTAGACTGCCGCGCGTCGATATGAATATTATAAAAAGGTTAAAGGGAAAGCTGGATATCTACGACGCAATCATGATACCCGTGGGAGTGGGCATACTAGCGGCGTTTGTTATGCTTATACTAAAAGTCGTATGATATAATATAGATGTATAATTTCAGAATACATCCGCTTTTTATAGTTCTCGCCGTATTTTTGGGCGTCAAAGGGCAGACGATATTCCTTATTAATTCCACACTGACGGTTCTTTTGCATGAGATGGCTCATGCGAGAATGGCTTACGGCAGAGGGTATATATTAAATCGAATAGTTTTGATGCCTTACGGCGCCGTACTTTACGGCGAGGAGAAAATGCGTAAGAATGACGCGATAATTATAGCTCTTGCCGGACCGCTTTTTAATTTGTTTGTAGCGGTTGTATTTTTTGCTTTGTGGTGGCTGATACCAGAACTATATGTCTTTACGGATACGTTTGTCTATGCAAACGTATCCGTCGCCTTGTTCAACCTAATCCCCGTATTTCCTTTGGACGGTAGCCGAGTAGTTTTGGCGCTGTCAAAGAACAAAACTAAGACCTTAAAGGCTTTACGTATTTTTGGAATAATAATCTCTATTCTGTTATTTACTTTCTTTATTTACTCGATATTTACGGAGCTTAATATAAGCGCGGGAGTCATGGCGGTGTTTTTGTTTTTTGGAGCGACTTCCGGGTCGCAAAAGGAGATGTATACGCATATGAGCCAATGTATAAAATCGACTAAAAATATTATGAACGGCGCGGAGGAGAAAACGATTTATGTTTCGGAAAAAATAAAGCCTATAAAGCTCCTCAAAATGATAAACGAAAACAGCGTGATTACGTTCAAAATAATCGACGATAATTTTAACATTCTAAAGGTTATGCATGAAGACGAACTTAAAGATTTTTTGACTAAAACGAAATAATTCCCGCTTTAATTGCATTTCGGAGCGTATGAACGCTCTTTAAATTACGGCGGTTATTAGTCTTTACGGGTATTTTTTTTGCATAAAACCGCTAAACAAACCGTTTCTCACGTTAAAGAAGCATGAGAAAGAAGCCTTTAGCGGTTTATGCGAAAATTTCTTCGACATGGTATAGTTTATTCGGTCGAATTGCCGTGATATAAAAACGGGCGTTTTTTCAATGAAAGGCAATAAAACCGGTTTTGCCGGGATTAGACGGGTAAGCCTAACTTTTTTAAGGCGCGCCGATTTTTTATGCCGCCGCGCTTTAGTCCAAAACCTCGTCTATCTTGGTTTTTAATTTTTCTTTGCCTTTTTTAATAAGGCTTTCCGTTGCTTTTTTTGAATTTGCTATCAAAGTGGCAGCCGCGGCGCCGACAATAGCGCCTAGTATAATACCTGATTTTGCCATAGGATTTATTCCTCCGTGTTAATTTAAGTCATACGGCTTAATATGTATTAGAACCGATATTTTTTATTTCGCATACTATCCGCTTCCTTAATGAGTAGTATAATCGTATTCTTAAATTTTATACCGCCAAGAGAAAATGAAAATTCGCTCCGTTACGGTTTTTAAGCGCGATAAGTTTTCCGGCGGATATTTTCAAGATGAATCTATATGAATTTTATAAGATCTTCTAAAATTTTTTATAAAACGTCAAAAAAAGGCTTGACAGAGATTTTGTAAAATGATATTATATATATAATCAGTTTAGATACTGCATTAGTTTAGCTATTATAAATATTATATTAGAGCGACGGAGGCATACAAAATGAGTTCAAAAAAAATAAAAGCCCAACTTTGGGACAATATGCAGTTTTATTTCAAGGCATATAACGACGCGACGATGAGGAGCGCTTTCTTTTTAGACGGCGTGATAAATGTGGAGGTTTTTAAAAAGGCGTTACAAGCAGTCGTGGAAAAATTTCCGATAGCAAATTCAAGGTTTGTAAGGAATCCCATAAAAAGTTACTGGAGAATGAATACGGATTTTTCGGCTGAGAATTTTTTTGAGGTGTTTGAGACGACGTCGGTTAATCACAGGAGTCGCGTGGAAAAGTTTATCGTTCAACAGATTGATCCGACGAATCAATTACCGCTAAAAACCGCTATATTCAGAAAAACCGAAAACGGAAAAACCGTGGATTGTCTTGTATTCTTATTCAGTCATATGGTTGCCGACGGCAGCGGATTCAGTCTTTTTATCAAGGCGATGGCGGATACGTACAACGGCATGTTAAAAAATCCGGATTACGCGTGCAAATATAATATGGGCGACAGGGATTATAAGCAATTCTACAAATATATGTCGGAAGAGGACAGGCTCAAAGCAAAAAAAATGACCAACTATCGTTTCGAAAAGAACGAGAGACCGACGCTTCCCGTAAAAAAATACGAAGCAAGCAATGAAAGAAGAATAATTACCCGCAGAATAGACGGATTTCATTTGATAAGGAAATATTGTAAACGGCACGGATTTACTTTTAACGACGTTATTTTGGCGGCATATCTTACGACGCTAAAAAAACATGTGGCGCTCGCTCCCGATGAATTCCTCGCGGTCGATTGCGTGCTTAATCTTAGAAGATATATGCCGTCGGACGCGGAGGTGAATTTTTGTAATCTCGTTTCAAAAGTAAAGGTAAACGTAGGAAACGAATTGGGCGCAGACTTTTTTGACACCTGCAAAATTGTACACGAGTATATGGAAAAATCAAAAAACGAGCTTGGCGGACTTGGAGGATTGACGCTTCTAAACCTTATGGATAGAATATTTCCGTTTGAGATAGGAAAAATCCTCATAAAGATATTCTATCAAAATCCGCTTATAGGACTGTCAAATATCGGAAAATTGGACAAAAAGCATGTTACATTCGGCGATTTGAATATAGAAGATTTAATAATGACCGGAACCGTAAAATATGCCCCGTATATGCTGCTTTCGCTGATCACTTATGAGGATTCCATATTCTTTTGTATAGCCGAAGCTTGCGCGGACGAGGATTTTAAGATTTTTGAGGAACTATTGAACGACATAGCGGATTTATTGGAAACCATTAAGTCGGCGGCTTTTGTTACGCCTCAAGAAAAAGTCGGGGTGAATTGATACTCCGTCTATTTTTTGGAAACATAACGATTATAATAAAAAAGCGCGGACGAATTTATTCGTCCGCACATTAATTTTACGGGAGGGGAGAGGTCAGGCTGCAACCCACTTTGCATAAATATTGACGTGGCTTGCGGTTCCTTTCGGTATCATTATTACTTGCGTTAACGGAGAGAACCTGTAGTCCGTGTACCAGCCAGCGAATATATAGCCCGGTTTTATCATTTCGCTTTGGGCGGGGAGCATCACTTCGTCTTCTATCGTAAATGTAAACAATAAGGAGGGGGTATCGTTTTCGTAATTGCCGTCATAGTGATACGCGTTTACGGCGTAATAGTTTATCGTCCAATTGGCGTAAAGAGTAATGCTTTTG
>JAISQX010000205.1 GCA_031273965.1 Clostridiales bacterium | reverse complement strand
GGATCGCCAAAATTCTCCAGAAGCCTTAAAAAAAAGCCTTTCCGCTTTTTTTGACTTATGACGTTCTCACCGTACAATCTTCGCGATTCTCCGACGGCGGCCGTACTTAACCCGCCGGCTATCGCGTTCTTTTTAAACTTTTTAAACATGTGCCGCTCCGCGCATTATTCTACGGAATCTCCCGAAGCCCGCTCAAAAAAAATTTTCAATCAAAAAATTTTGCGCGCGCATCTTAAAAACTATGGTTAAACCGATATTTTTTTAGCGGAGTTTCCTTATTAAAGATTTTATGCAAAAAAAAAGCCGTACAGTACGGCTTTTTTTGTCGAGTATATTATAGGCGTTTGAAGCGAAAACCATTATCCGCTGCAATCTTTTACTTTCCTTTAAGATTTTTGTTTTCCATATACTCTTTGTCCTGATTTTTCGCATACCATTCGTATACTCTGTAAAGTCTCTTTAAGGGGTTTTTCGGTTCAAATATTTTTCTTTCCGCGTAATTTGTGCCCAAAGCGTCCAAAATCTCTTTAAACGACTCCCAACGCTCCAAAAATTCTCCGTAATCCTTTCCGTCCTTCGCCCAAACGTTCTCGGCAAGCGCGGTAACGCGCGGAAAAGCTTGAAATTCGAGTTTGTCGGCGGTGGATATCCATTCTGTCCAGAGTTCCCCTTCCATACCGACTATCTGATCGGCGTATTCCTCAGTGATTCCTTCGATGAACGGAGAAAAGTTATAGGTGTTCTTTAGCGGATATTGCGAATAAGAAATATCAAAATAAAAGGCGCTGTGCTTGCTCATAAGGACTTTTCCGCCTTTTTTCAAAAAATTCGCCACATTTTTATCTACCAACGGAACCCAGTATTGTATCAATACGTCCGTGTCCAAATTTTTTCCTTTTAGCGCCTCGTTCCACGCTATAAGCTTTTTACCTTTTTTCTTTATATAGTCGTTTATCCTATTTATAAAATACCCTTGCAGCTCTTTTGCGCCGTTAAGTCCCTCTTCCCGTATAAGCCTTTGACAATCGGGGCATGTTGCCCATTCCCCAAAAGGCGCTTCGTCGCCGCCTATGTGAAAATACGGAGCGGGAAATAGTTCGCATATCTCGTCTATGACGCCGTAAATAAAATCAAACGTCGTCTTTTTTCCTATGCAAGCGCTTCTGTTCCAATCCTTTATTCCATGCTTCATGGGGTAATATCCGCCAAAGTACCACGGAACCTCGACTTTTTTATCGCGGCAAGCGAGATAACTATAAGAAGCGAACGCCGCCGCAAAATGCGCGGGCATATCTATCTCCGGAATAATGGAAATCCCGCGCAATGCCGCGTAACCGACAATATCCTTTAATTGCTCTTGCGTGTAATAGCCCGAATGCGGAGTGCCGTCATGGTCCTCTTGTTTCCAACCGTGAATATGAGTCTTTTCACGCTTACTGCCAATCTCGGTCAAAAGCGGAAATTTTTTTATTTCGACTCTCCAACCTTGATCGTCGGTCAAGTGCATGTGCAAAACATTAAGCTTATGCAGTAGCATGAGATCTATTATTTTTTTTATCTCTTTGATTTCGAAAAAATGTCTGGCTACGTCGATTGACATTCCTCGCCAACCGTTGTCGGGATAATCTGTGATTTCGGTAAATCCGATGCTTTTAACGGGATTTTTTGTGTCGGCATTCGCCAATATTCTCAGGCTTTGCGCGGCATACAATACGCCGCGGCTATCCGACGCCGAGATTTTTATGCCTTTTTCGTCTATTTTTAACGCGTAACCTTCGGGCTTGATTTTTTCATCGTACACGATGCTCAGCGCGGGCGTTCCCTCCGCGGAAATACCGCCTATGTTTATACTTAGTTTTAAAAGCAAGGTTTGCTCTATTATCGGTATAACTCCGCCAAATCTCTCGTCGTACCCAACGCTTTTTATGTCGGCAATATTAAGCGCGCCTTCCCGTTTATTTTCAGACTTGGGTTTTGGTATAATATTCATACGTCTCTCCCGGTTATTTATTTCATTTTCAAATATATTCGCGCTTCTTACTTTGCGCGCCGTTTCATTTCTTTATATGCTTTTATACTCGTCTATAAGCTTTCTTATTCTTGTTATGTGCTTGTCTTCTATCCTCAATACCGCCAGATGATGCCGCAATTCCAAAAAGAGCTTATAAAATCCCGATTTTTTTTCAAAGTTATCGGACAATTTAACCTTTGATTTATAAAGCTCCAAAAGCCCGAGTTGTTTACCGTTGAGCGCGTCAAGTTGATGAAGCGCAAATTCTCTGTCGGCAAAACCCGCCGCAAAAGGGTCTATAACGCCGGTTATTTTGTCGCGGACTTTAAAAATATTGCGCGTATTGTATTCGCCGTGTACCAACGCGGCTTTTACGTTATCGAGATTCAAACGATCGACGTCCTCGCTGATATTCTTTATCTCTTTATACAGAATTGACGCTTCGGCATTATCCTTTTGAAGAGTCTTCATAATAAGCAGGTCTTTTTCTATTATCGCCCCGAGATAATCCTTCCATGCGGCATATTGCTTGCCGCCTATTTCGCCGAAAGTATCGTTTGTGACGTTATGCCAATTTATCAAGTTGTCTATTATCTGTTCGGCAAGCGCGCCTTTATGCTTTTTTGAGAACTTTTTGAAGGTATCCAATCGTTTTCCCCGTATTTTTTCCATTAAAATAGCGTCGTAATCCGATACCGTAGTTTTTTTTACAACGCCGTATATTTCGGGCATTTTTATTTTGGCATGCGTCCTCAAGACCTCCGTCTGTTGCCTTTCAAGCTCGCTCATATTGTTCAAAAGGTGCAGCTTTATTATTACGTTATAGGGCGGAACGCAAAGCTTAGCCTCAAATACCCGCCCATAAAATCCGCCGCCCAAGTATTTAATTCCTAAAATCTTTTTTCCGTAAAAAGATACGGCAAGATGTCTTACGTATTCGGCGTAGTTGTCGCTCTCCATAAAGCGCTCCCCCATACGGTTTGTTATAGGCAGTATGCCTGCCGACGTAACGACAAGCCTTAACCAAATATATTATATCACAACGAAATGCAAAATTCAAGAGGTAATAATAAAAACGCCTATTAAAATTTTAAAT
>JAISQX010000171.1 GCA_031273965.1 Clostridiales bacterium | reverse complement strand
CCTTTAAAATCGAAAACGCCGTAAGCTTTGAAAGCCAGTCCACGGCAATCGCAATAAACGCAATCAGTCCCTCAAAAAACAGCATTCTTTTTTGTTCTGACGTAAAGTCTTTAAAATTTATCCTTACGGCGTTCTTTAACTTGTTTATAAACATATTTTTTTCCTTTAAACGTTAATTATATAGATCATAGGGCTTTATATAAGCGAGTATTCCGCAATTCCGTATTATTGGGAATACGTCTTCTTTGTCGCTATTTGCAAAGTATTCCATATGTTGAAACATACGGGAATACTTCGCGTTTCTAAACACCGTTATTCGTTACCCTTACAAACGGCGGAGTAAACAAAAACGTACTCCCGTTTATTCTCTGCATCCCGCCGTTAAGCGCGTAGATAGCCCCGCTCATAAAGTCCAACATTTTTTGCGACATATCGTCGGGGAGATAACGGAGTTCGACTATTACCGCCTCTTTAAATTTTATAGAATCTATCAATCGTATTATATCCTCAAAACATTTTGGGTGGTACATGTTGATATTATTCAGACTTTCATACGTGACTTTTTCATACTCCGTTTTGGTTTTACGTTTTTGCGCGCCGCAAACCGCATCGACCTCGTAAGGCTCCGAGTACCTTGCGCTTTGTCTGCTGCCGTCCAAATTTAGCTCCGCACAAAAGCCCGCGTCCGTATCGCGCGCGCGTACGGCTGTTTTTGCGGTTCTTTTACGGTTTTCATCTAAGGCAAACGGTTCCTTAAGATAGATTTCAGGCTTTATGCGTCGTTCGTATGTTCCCGACCTTGCGTCCGGAGGCGACGCGCGTCTTGGCTCAAAGTTGTATCCGGGATATTCTCCGCGCGTTTCAATATTATAAAAATCGATAAACCTTTTAATCAAACCCATAGCGACTCCGCCTCCAAAAATAAATGATTTTTCTTCGGTATCGTTATACGTATTTCCTTTCGCCGAATATGACCGTTCCCGGTCTTATTATATTGGCGCCATATTTTATCGCAATATTATAATCGTTCGACATTCCGGCAGATAAATATTTGATATCGATATTTTTTTCGTAAGAGCGGCTTTTTGCTTCCTCAAACAACTTTTGGAGCGCCGCATAGTATTCCTCGGTTTTCCCGCCGCTTATGGCGGGCAAAACGCTCATAAGTCCCGACACTTTGATACCTTTATATTTCTCCGCCGCCTTTAAAAATCCCGGCAAGTCCTCCGGAAAAACACCGCCTTTCGTCTCCTCCTTCGCCATATTGACCTCCGCAAGACATTCGGTAATTATTCCGTTTTTTACGGACAACCTGTTTATCTCATTAGCCAAATCCTCGCGGTCAAGCGAATGAATCAATACGTTTTTTCCAATAAGGTATTTCACCTTATTCGTCTGAAGCCGCCCTATAAAATGCCATCTGAATGGTAAAGCCGCATCGTAATGCTCGATAAACTCCTGCACGCGGTTTTCTCCGACGTCTGCAAGCGCTCCGGCTAAATCTTTTACGGTTTGGCTCGTCTGCGTTTTTACCGCCGCGACTATAGTTATACCTTTCTCGTCGCGCGCGTATTCCAAGCAGATCCGCCTTACGTTTTCTTTTATTTTATTGATGTTTTGTATGTAATCCATATCTTTGCCCCCGAAGTATACCACAAAATCAACCGAAAGTAAAGGCATAATTTTTCCTATTTTGGTTTTTATTAGGGCTTACGCAAATAAAAACGCCTGTCGCTAAACGGGACGTCAAAAAAATTTTCGGTCTATATAACGCCGTTTTTTCTCTTTAACTCGTTGACGACATGCTTTACATCCCCGAAATCATACGGCATAAAACGTAAGGCAAACTCGCCCTCGTCGTCCTCAAATATTAGAGTTCCCATTTGTTTTACGCTATATTGAGTGTTTTGGTATCTTATTTTGTATTGCTTATACTTTTCGGAATTGATTTTTTCTTTTTTAAGCCATGTATTAAAAAAAATTTTTTGCGTCTCAATTTTACATTCTTTTAGCAAGCTTATCGGTATTCCAAACTCAAAAGACCAATCGGAGATACAAAGCATATCTTGTTTGGCGTATACGAAAACTTGAGCGTTGCCGCCGACATAAGAAAAATTCGCCTGCTCGTTTCCCTTTTTCATCCTTATCGGCGGTATAAAAAGCTCGACCGTTTTCGCCTCGTCCTGAATCCCGTAGCATTCCTTTACCTTGTTTTCTATGTCGCGCTTTAAGGGAGCAAGGTCAACGTCCACCAACACACGCTTTTTTTTGTTTAGTCTGTGAAGTATAATTATAAACGGAATTGTCCACACGAAAGAACCGATAAGAATACCGAAGGATTCCACCATCTTTTCATCCGACGCAACTATGGCAAACAGAATAACTCCGGTCAAAGACAATATAACCATAATCAGAAAATAAGCGATGAATTTTTTTCCGTAAGCGCTGCCCTTTATGGCATAATCCGCGACCATATCGTCCAACGATCTTGGGGTTTCGTTAATTCTGTATTTCTCGGCGTGATTTCTATACCCGCTTTTCGCATTAAATTTATATATTCCAAAAAGTTCTCTCATCCAAAAGACCTTCCTCTTTTTGTTTTTTCTTAATTACCCGTCTTTAAAAAAGACAACTCGCGCGCCCATTTTTCATAGTCGTACGCGGCGTTTGCGGGACTCGTCGAGGGCATAAGTATACCGTTTAAATCGGGATAGTGTTTTTTGAATATCGAATAAGCCTTCGTGCCGTTCAAAAGTATTTTTTCTACGGACGTATTCTCTAAAACCGAAGTTATTTGCGCCGCCTTATAATTCTTTATATCTCCGTCCGACGAACCGTTTATTTCACATTCCGCAACAACGTCAAAAAGAGCTATTCCGTGTCTTTTTAAAAAGTCTTTTTTTGAGGAAACGTCGTCGTCAATCTCTTCGTTAAACAGCTTTGAGAGCATTTTAAAGAAACGGTTTTGTTTGTTGCCGTAATAAAAACCGTTTTCTCGCGACTTTACGCTCGGAAAACTTCCGAGTATCAAGACTCTGCTTTTTTTATCATAAAAAGGCTCAAATCCGTGATGTATCATAATATCCGTTCTTTTTTTTAATATCGCAAACAAACCGACGGCTTTACTTACCGTTTTTTTTAGACACCTTAAATTTAAAATTTTCAACCTCTTAATCTTAAATTGTTATTTCTATGATAGATATTGTTTACCTCGATAAAGAATGATTTGTCTATGCCCGCCATGTAGTTTTTTTGCAATCTAAAACGCCAATTATTTTCCGCGACGCCGGGGATATTCATTCTCGTATCCCCGCCGAAGCCGCAAATATCCTGAACAGGAATTATGACGAGAGAGCTTACGGACGACATCAAAACCTTTATTATGGTCTTTACGGATAGATTATCTTTTCCGCCCTTTCCCCAATCGTCGCCCTCAAAACGGCAATACCGCAAAACATATTCTTTTAGGTCGTCGTTGAGGTTATAAAGCCAGCCCAAGAGCGTATCATTGTCATGGGTTCCGGTATAAGCCACGCTGTTCTTTATATAATTGTGCGGCATGTGTTCGCTGTCGCCGTCGCCGAACCCGAATTGGAGCACTCTCATTCCCGGATATCCCGTCCGCTCCAAAAAGTCCTTGACGTCATCGTCGATTATCCCCAAATCCTCCGCGATAATTTTAGCGTCCGGAAACTCTTTTTTTATCAGTTTAAATAATTCCGGACCAGGCCCTTTTTCCCAACTGCCGTTAGCCGCCGTCGCGCTGTCCGCATCTATCGAATAATACGAATAAAACCCTCTAAAATGGTCTATCCTTACGCAATCGTATATATTCAAAAGCCTGCCTATACGTTCTCTAAACCATTTAAACCCGTCCTTTTTCATTACGTCAAAGTTATAGAGCGGGTTATTCCAAAGCTGTCCGTTTTTTGAAAAGTAGTCCGGCGGTACGCCCGAAACTTTTTTCATCGCAAGGTTCTTATCCAATAAAAAATATTCGGGATGGGAAAACACATCCGCGCCGTCGTACGACACATAAATCGGCGAATCGCCTATTATGTTTACGCCCAAGGAATTTACATAATTCTTTAACTCCGCCCACTGCTTCCAGAAGAGATATTGCTCAAACTTAAAAAACAAAACGTATTTGGACATCGATTCCAAAAGCTTGCCGTACGCGGGTTGTGTCTTGCGCCTTATCTCTTCGTCCCACTCTACTTGAGGCGCGTCAAAATAATAGCTTTTAATAGCCATATATTCGGCGTAATCGTTCAGCCAAAAGGCGTTTTTTAATTCAAATTCAGCCGTCAACTCAGGGATTTTGGCGAGGTTTAACTCAAAAGCTCTATTTAGTATCTGTCTTTTATTAAACTTTACGTTATCGTATTCGACGACAAAATGCTGTCCGCTATGAATATACGGGGATATATCTTCATACGACAAAAGCCCGTCCGCAATAAGTCCGTACGGGTCTATGTAAAGATAATTCCCGGCGTAAGCGCTCGGGCTGTCGTAAGGCGAATTAAATACGCCTACAGGGTTTAGGGGCAGAATTTGCCACCAGTGAAACCCCATTTCAAAAATATTTCTTGCAAACTCTCTCGCGTGCTCGGAAAAATCACCTATTCCGAAATCGCCCGGCAACGATGAAATATTCATCAGTATGCCGCTTGATCTGGTAAACATTTTTCTTCCTCTCCTTGCAGACCTTTAGATTTTCATGTCTCCGTATTTTATTATCCCTTTTTTCCTCAAAATCTCGCTCACGGCAAAAGACACTACCGCCGGAATTATGAAGAATAAAAGCGCGATGCCAAAACCTATGTTCACGGGTGATACTCCCATCTCGATGGACGATGTAATCGTCGTAATCACGCCGACAAGACCCGACGTACCCATGCCTCCGCCCGCAGCGGAACAATACAGCCTAAACGCCGTAGTCGCCAAAGGTCCGACTATTATGCTCGATATAACCGCCGGCAAAAGTATAACTGGCTTTTTCATAAGATTAGGTATTTGCAGCATGCTCGTGCCCAATCCCTGAGAGATAAGCCCTCCGACGCCGTTCTCCCTAAAGCTCGCCACCGCAAAGCCTACCATATGCGCCGCACATCCCGCCGCCGCCGCCGCACCCGCAAGCAATATGCCTTGCTCGCTTATGGCGGCATTGCCCGCAATGGCTATCCACATGGCGGCGCTACTCGTTGGCAATGTCAAAAGCAGTCCGACGACCGCCGATATTATAATTCCCATTAAAAAAGGCTGAAGCTCCGTTGCTTTACCTATTGCGGAGCCGAACGCGTTTACCGCGCTGACAACGGGCGGACACAAGAGCGTCGCCGCAAGCATACCTATAATTATTGTAATAAGCGGAAGCAATATGATATCCAACTTTGTCTTTCCCGCGACAAGCGAGGCGACTTCAACGGCGATAATAGTCGAAAGATACGCTCCGATAGGATTTCCGGGAGCTCCGAGTCCCATAATTCCGGAGCTTGCATAAAATCCGTAATCGCCAATCATATATTTGCTGCCCGCGTACGCGCCTATGATACCCGCGACGGCGGCGGCGAATATTATAAGCTTATTCGCTTTAAGCGCGTGGGCTATTCCCGCTCCTATTCCCGCGCCCATAAGGGTCTTGGCTATTTTCCCCGCCGTTTGCAGAGTGTTTCCCACCGCGCTGTCTCCGAAGAGTTTGCCTATCTGTTCAATTATTGTGCCTATTATAAGCGTGGCAAAAAGACCTTGCGCCATTCCGCCGAAAGCGTCTATAAACCATCTCTTAGCCCATTTCTTTACGGCGGACAATATTTTTTCTTTGTGCATCAAATTACAGTTCTCCTTTTATTCTACAAGCATCAATAGTTTGACGGATTTAATTCAAAATATGCCTGCGGATGAGCGCAAACCGGGCATCGTTCCGGAGCGTTATCCCCGTAATGTATATGTCCGCAATTTTTGCAATGCCAGACTTTTTCCTCTTCTCTCTTAAATACGACGCCGTTTTCGATATTTGCGGCAAGTTTTTCGTATCTTTCCTCATGAGCCTTTTCGACGGCGCCCACGCCGGCAAAAAGCATCGCCAAAACATCAAAGCCCTCCGCGCGCGCGGTATTTTCAAAATCTTTGTACATTTTTGTCCATTCGTAATTTTCACCGCCCGCCGCGTCTTTGAGGTTAGTAATCGTATCAGGCACCTTTCCGCCGTGCAAAGCCTTGAACCATAGCTTCGCGTGTTCTTTTTCGTTTTGCGAGGTTTCGCTAAAAATCTCGGATATTTGCTCGTATCCGTCTTTTTTTGCTTGGCTTGCGTAGTATTGGTACTTGATAGCCGCCATGCTTTCTCCCGCGAATGCCGCTTGTAAATTCGCTTCGGTTTTTGTGCCTTTTAACTCTTTCATTTTTTGCCTCCTGCGCATAAGTTTATTTTAAATCGGGTCGAATAAAATCGTTTAGGTTATTGAGATAATCTTTCAAGGCTCCGCCGATTTTTTTATCGCGAAGACCGTATTCGACGTTTGCGGTTATAAATCCGATTTTGTCGCCGACGTCATATCTTTTTCCGTCAAATTCATAAGCATACGCCACCGTTTCTTTTGCGACGATGTCTATCGCATCCGTCAAAAAAACTTCGTTGTTCCTGAGCGCGGTGCGCTCCAACGCGTCAAAGATATCGGGCAGTAAAACAAATCTTCCCAGACTCGCCAGATTAGACGGTAGCGACTTGACGTCGGACGGCTTCTCGACTATGCCTTTTATCTCCGTATATCTGCCTTTTACCGCGCCGCATTTTATAACGCCGCATTTCAACGCCGTTTCGTCGCCGACGTTTTGTACCCCGATAATCGAGGCGTGAGTGTTCTCGTATGCCTCTATAAGCTGAAGGATACAAGGCTTTCCGTCGTTGTATATAATGTCGTCGCCGAAAAGCACAGCGAAAGGCTGATTGCCGACGAAGCTTTTTGCCAATCCGACGGCGGCGCCCGAGCCTCTCATCTCTCTCTGACGAACATAGGTAAATTCGGCGTCTATATGATTCATAGTCACAAGCTTTAATTCGTCAATTTTGTTAAATTTTTTTAAAACTTCCTCTATCTCAAAGGATTTATCAAAGTGGTCCTCTATGCATTTTTTTGAGCGATTAATGATTATGAGTATTTCTTTTATACCCGATTCGACGGCTTCCTCTACTATGTACTGTATTGTCGGTTTGTCGACGATAGGCAACATTTCTTTGGGCACCGACTTGGTAATCGGTAAAAATCTTGTGCCAAATCCCGCCGCGGGAATAACTGCCTTTTTAACGCTTGATATATTCATAACGGTTTTTAGTCCTTTTCGGTATTCGGAAGAGAGCGATAAACTTGAGTCACAAACAAACTTGTCGGTGTTTGACAATTTTTTAAAAACCTTCCTATATACCTATATATTATATAACAATTTTATTCATTATGCAATACATATATAACGAAATTTTTATCCGCGACTTTAAGAGTATTCCTCAAAACGCAGTATTGCGTAATACTCGGCTCGCGCGAATGACACGCTTAAACTCTTACGGATAAATATTAACATATTTTTGAATTTTCGTCAATGAATTAAATTCCAAAAATATCCGTAAAGAACTTAAAGAAAAAGCTTCGTTCTAAACGACGATAAAAAACGGGGTAAGATTAACCCCGCTTTTTATCCGCGACTCTCAAGCGCCATGCATACAAACCAAACCGGAGCCTACTCATAAAAATGCGCGTGCCCGGAATTAAACAAATATCAAAGTCCGAGTTCTTTACAAAGCTCTTCCAATGACATATCGGGCGTTACGGCGGCTAAATTCGCCAGATCCGCCGCCGCTTTGTCTATCGGCGTCCGTCCGCTCGCAGAACGAGTTTGAGAAACCGGATATGAGCCGCTAAGCGGCTGCTTCATCGTCTCCGCTCGATCGCTTCTAAAAACATCCGGTAATCGCCCTTCACCCATCGTGTCAGCGCTACGGCTTTCGATTTCTCGCTCCGGCTCCGTACAAAGTGAAGTCTCCGGAAATTCGTAATCGGACACATCGTCGTCGTCCAACTCCAAAATGTCGTCCAACTCATCTATAACTCCTGCCGAAAATTCGCCGCCAAATTCTTTTTTTATCTTCTTTATTATCTCTCCGTACACGTTCTTCCCGTCGTCGCCGTCAAAAAGCCTTTTGGTTTCGCTTTTATATTGCGACAAGATATCGTCGTGTATGGACGTTTCCGCCTTTTCGACGGTTATACCGAAGTCATTCTTCAAAATACTTTGAAGCTCGGCTTCAATGCCTATATAATAAGCCTGCATCGGCTTATAGTCGTCGCATATTTCCTTATTGCCTAAGGACTCAAAATGATTTGTCCATTTCACTTGCAAAAGACGCAGCCGCTGTCCTTCCAAAGCATACTTCAATTTAGCCGCCGACATGATTTCTTTCGCCTTTTCATTGGCGGCGATAAGCGCGTTTTTTACATCGTCCTCGCGCGCGCGCATTTCCTTTATTATCGCGGCAAGCTTTAGGTTTTGTATCTTTAGCTCGTTTATCCTGAGCTTTTGTTCCTTTAATTTATCCTCAAGATACGATTTATTTTTGGCTATATATTCGTCAACTTCTTTTGCGTTATAACCTCTTCTAACTACGGAAAATCCCGACATACGTGTTCCTCCGTATATATTTTATATTCGGAACACATATTTTGTCAACGACGAATTTTGTGCAACGAAATAAAATTTTGAGATAAAACCGTGTTTTTTGCCGTTTTTTATATTTTCGCTTTCGACAAACGCCTTGGCGGGCTTTTATCGTTGCGCCCCAAAAGAAACTCGGCGGTAAAAAAGCTTAATATTTCAGCGGTTCTATGACAAAAGAAAACGCTAAAGGCTTATTAGTATTGATAGTATATTTTTTTAACGGCCATGGACCGCAACTGTTGCTTCCGGCGCCCCTCACGAAGCCGTCTATTCTGAGGTCTACAGTACTCTTTATCTCCAAATCCTCTTGATGTGCGGCTTTTAAAAGCTCTTTAATCGTGAAATTTGAAGCGTTAAAATTAAAGTTTTCTCCTTTTTTCTTAAACATAAGCCCGTTATCCTTGTCGTCGCTTATTTTCATGTACCTAACGCCGGAACGGTTTCCGCTGTCCTGGGGCTTGATATATTTTTCGCGTAATTCGCCGACTTTTTTACGGTAAACACCAACGACGGCATGTTCCGCAATATCCGGCAGGGTCTCGCCCTCTCCCCGTCCGAAATATTCTATATTGTTAAAACGTGAATCCAACTCAACCTCCATTCCAAACCTGGGAATCGGCGCCATTTTCTTCCATACCCGACAAATAAGCGCCGTCACGCGCAGCTTTGCCGTTACGGTTATCCTGCCTTTCCCGTCGATAAGGTATGTAACCTTGACCCCATAAAGCTTGTATTTAGAATGTAAGCCGTATTTAACGCATATCTCGACTTTATTCTTTTCTTTTTTATTCTTTCCGCCGACGCTCTTTACCGTCATTCCTTTAAAGACGAGAGTGAGATTTTCCGTACCGAAAAATTTATAAAAGACTCTTATAATATTGTCATTATCTAACGGAGCTCTATATACGGACGGATAAAATCCGGTAATTCCGCTCTCCGGATTCGTGTTTAAATACTCTCTTTCCTTATATTTAAGGCTTGTCATCCGTCCGTTCTTCTTATCAAAAGTAAGCCTTCCCCCCTTAAATTTTACCGTCAGAACCGTCCCGTCGTCGATAAATTCGGCATCATATACCGTATCGTCCGACTTTACAAACGCGGCGGACGCGTTTAACTCTATCTGCTCCTCGCTTATTATGTACCCGTCGCGCTTGTCCACGCATACGAAGTTTATATGAAAGTCACCGTTCTTATCGGGCTTTCTATGCGGAATAACAATCTTTTGGCTCTTTTCCGGAGCGACGTCCAAGAACAAATTACCACTCGCGGTTTCCGCTCCGTTTTTCATAAATATCCAACGGATATCGACGTATGACAACGACAAAAATCTATTTCTGTTAGTTACGATATATTCTCCGTCTCCCTCGCCTTTTGACACTATAACGGGACGGTAAACGGCTTTCATATTGAGCGCGCCCGTATGCGGCGTGCGATCCGGATAAAAAAGTCCGTCCACACAGAAGTTTCCGTCGTGCTTTTCTTCGCCGTGGTCGCCTCCGTACGTGTATTTATACTTTCCTTCGCCTTCTTTATGAATTACCGCATGATCGACAAATTCCCATATGCAACCGCCCATCAAACTATCGCAGGCATAAAAAGCTTCGACATACTCCTTGAGATTTCCCGGTCCAAAACCCATAGCGTGCGCATATTCGCAGAAAAAATACGGAACTTTTCTAAATACGGGAAGCCCCGTTTTATTAACAACGCCGTTGACATGTCTCATAAAAGGATACATTGTGCTTATTACGTCGTAATGCATACGCTTAAAAACATGCCGCGCTCCTTCGTAATGAACGGGTATCTTTGCTCCCTCTTTTTTTAGCATGGCGTAACAAGCGTCCTGGTTCCTTATGCCTCCCGCCTCGTTGCCCAAAGACCACATCGTAACACAAGGATGATTTCTGTCTTTACGGTACATGCGCTTAACTCTGTCCAAATAATGCTTTTCCCACTTCGGGTCGTCGCTTATACGGTTCATTCCGGCTTGTTTGTTAAAAATATTTACTTTCTTGGGCTCAAAACAACCGTGAGTCTCTATATCCGCTTCGTCTATCACATATAAGCCGTATATATCGCAGAGCGTCAAAAAAAGCGGGTCCTTCGGATAATGAGAGGTTCTTACCGCATTCACGTTGTACTCTTTCATTATCAAAATATCTTTTTTCATTTCCTCGGCCGTCATAACATAGCCGCCGTGCGGAGTCGAATCGTGATGGTTGACGCCTTTTATCTTTATTTTTGCGCCGTTAAATTTGAACACGTTGCCTTCTATGGTTATATTTTTGAAGCCCGTATAATTACGCACGCAATCTATTTGAGTATTCTCGTTTTCAAGTATTACAAAAAGCTCGTAGATTTCGGGTATTTCCGCGCTCCATTCTTTTACGTTAAGGTCTTTCAAGACTATAGTATTTTTCTCGCCGCTCACCTCCGCAATTTCCGACGCTATAACGGTATCTCCATGACGAAGCTCCGCGCGAAGCCGCAATACGCCGTTTTTTATCTCTCCGGACTCATTTTTTACCACGGACTCCGTATCGACACTGTCCGCTTCGCTTTCGACAATATCGGCTGCTCCGGCGGATGTTGCCGCTCCTTCCTCGATCGTTTCTATGTCCGCTTCTTTCGGCGCCTCTTTATTTGCGGCTTTTGTCTCGGCTATATTATCGATATTCGCATGCATCGCCCTCTTTATATCGACGATCAACTTCAAATCGTAAAGTCCTCCGTCTTTTTTCTCCGTATCGACGTAATAATCCCAGATATAGACATCCTCGTACTCCGTAATATAAACGTCTCGGAATATGCCGTTTTCTCGGAACATATCCTGATCTTCCAGATAAGTGCCGTTGCACCATTTATATACAACGACGAGAAGCTCGTTTTCGCCGGCGTTTATGTATCCGTCAATATCAAATTCGGCGCTGTTGTGACTCCCTTCGCTGTAACCGACAAACTTTCCGTTGACATAAAGCTCCGCGCAAGAACAAACTCCTAAAAATGTCAAAATATAATGTTTTTTGCACGTTTTGTCGATACTGAATTTTTTATAATAAACACCCGCGGATATATCCTCCGGAAAATACGGAGGGTTTGTATCAAACGGATATCTGACGTTCAAATAAACCGGCGGTTCATAGCCGGTTCTCTGCCAGCACGACGGAACCTTTATATCGTCAAAAAGCACTTCTCCGACGTCAAGCGTATCCGGCATTTCCGAAACCTTGCCGTAATACTTAAACTTCCAGTCGCCCGACAACATCTTTACCCTCGCCGAATTATATCTTTCGTCTAAATAATCGGTCTTTAACGCGTCGTCGTACGATGAAAACGGTATAAAATACGCCCTCGGTTCAAGTTTGTTTTTTTCGAAAATATCAAATGTTTTGTAATTTTTTTTGTCAATTTTATATATCATAAACGCACCTCGTCGTCTAACTCTGCAAAACGCTTTCAAAAGTCCGGCAACCGCCCGAGTTTAAAACTAATCTAAAGGTTTTTGTCCCGAGTTTTTTTAGACAACCCTATAAATTTTATTCTATATAGTATAGCATAATCTTCGACAAAAAAAAAGACCTTTTTTTGTTTTTTTTGCTCATCGGGTAAAAAAAACGGTTTTTATGCCGCGCCGATAGAAAAAACTTATAATAAAAACCTTGCGAATAAGTAAATTATTTGATATAATAAATAGTAC
>JAISQX010000136.1 GCA_031273965.1 Clostridiales bacterium | reverse complement strand
TTCAATTTAAGCGCCTCTTTTATGTTACTCAAATCAATGCCTCCCGCAAGAAAATACGGCGCTTCTATACCGTCCAAAATACTCCAATCAAAGCGCTTGCCCGTTCCGCCCGCGCCGTTATCTATAAGTAAAAAATTTGCCGTAAGCGTCTTTTTTATGCTTTCACCGTCTGAATACTTTTTGAAAGGCCCGTATGACCCTATCGTAGTTTTTATATCGCCGCCGTCGGCGCTTATAGCTTTTATCACCGGCAAATCCGCGCACATTACCTTTAACTCTTTTATATAGCTTACGCTCTCTTTTCCGTGAAGCTGAGCGATATCTATTACTCCGCTTTCATAAAGGCTTTTTATATACTTTATGTCCGCGTCTACAAACACGCCGACGGAAGTTACGTACTTACTTAACGCTTTACGCAACTTCGCCGCTTGCTCCCCCGAAACATAACGGCGGCTTTTTTCGTAAAAGACAAATCCCGCGTATTCGGGCGCCGCTTCGTTGACATATGATATATCCTCCGGTCTTTTTAGACCGCAAATCTTCACCTTAATCATCTTTCCGTTTTCCTAAATAATGGTCAAAGAAAAATTTTGCAAAACTTTTTTCCTAAGACAATTTCAAAATTTTTTACTTTAATTATCCCGTTAAGCTTTTAAGCCGCGTACGCCGCCTTTAAGCGCATGCCGTCATACCGTCCTTATCGTCTATTCAAAAATCCCGAAATAACTCTCTCGCGGTTTTTCGCGCGCATAAAGGCTTCCCCTATCAATACCGCGTCGACATTATTCCGAGCCAAAAGATAAATATCGTCCGGCGTCCCGATGCCGCTCTCGGATACGAATATTTTATCGCGAGGTATAAGTCTTCCGAGGGTGAGGCTTATATTCAAATCGGTTTTGAAAGTCCTTAAATCCCTGTTGTTTATTCCTATTATGCGCGCTCCCGCGGACAGGGCGGATTTTATCTCTTCCTCCGTGTGCGCCTCGACAAGAGCGGACAATCCTATGGAATCGGCTATCCTAATATAGTCTTTTAGTCTGTCCGTATCGGCTAACGCGCATATCAACAATACGGCGGACGCGCCTATGGTCTTCGCCTCATAAATCTGATACTCGTCAACAATAAAGTCCTTTCTCAAAACAGGCAAACTTATAGCCTCCGATATCTCCGTAAGGTACTTATCGCTCCCCAAGAAAAATTCCGGCTCGGTCAAAACCGAAACGGCGGCGGCTCCCGCCCTTTCATATTCCGCGGCTATATCGACGTACGGAAAATCATTGGCTATAATTCCTTTAGACGGCGAAGCCTTTTTTACCTCGCATATCAACGACACGCCCTCCCCCTTAAGCGCGTCCTCAAACAAAAACGCCTTCCCGTCCGAAGCAAGCTCAAAAGCCTTGCCTCTTATCGCGCCCAATGGCGTCCTCCGTTTCAAGGCTTTTACCCTCTCGCGCGTGCCGGCAACTATCCTATCCAAAATCATATTTTTCTCTCCGTTTTCCTAAAAATAAGCGTTTCTATACCTTTTTTTTATCTTCGATTATACACCGGTATCGTCAATTTTTTTTGTGATTGCGCTTTGGCTTATGAAGAAGACAACTCGATAAATTTTTCCAGTATTCTGTAAGCTGATCCGTCGTCGATTATCCTTTTAGCCGTTTCAATGCACTCGGCTATAGTCGTATTCGCGCGCGCGGCATATATCGCGGCGGCGGAATTTAATATCACGGCGTCACGTTTTGCTCCTTTCTCTCCCAGAAGCACGGCTCTGGTTATCTCCGCGTTTTCGGCGGGGGAACCGCCTATAAGTTCACGCTTTTGACATCTTTTCAGCCCAAATTCTTCCGGTTCTATAATGTAGCTTTTGAAGCTCCCGTTTCTTATCTCGCATATGCTTGTGGCGGCGCTCATCGATATCTCGTCCAATCCGTCGCGCCCATATACGACAAGCCCGTCGGTCACGCCGAGGTTTGACATAACCCTTGCCATCGGTTCTATGAGTTCCTCGCCGTATACGCCGAGCAGCTGTATCTTTGCGCCGGCGGGATTTGACAGCGGGCCCAAAATATTGAATATCGTACGTATGCCAAGTTCCCGTCTCACCGGCGCGACATATTTCATCGATATGTGATAGTTTTGCGCAAAGAGAAAGCAAATGCCTATCTCTTTTAAGATTTTAAGGCTTTTTTCCGGAGGAATATTTATCTTGACCCCCAAAGCCTCCAAAACATCCGCCGCGCCGCATTTGCTCGACGCCGCGCGATTGCCGTGTTTCGCCACGGGAATACCCGCCGCGGCGGCTACAAGCGCGGACGTTGTGGATATATTGAACGAATTGGATTTATCTCCACCCGTTCCGACTATTTCCAATACGTCCATGTCATGCAATATACGCACGCAATGCTTTCTCATTCCGGCCGCGGAAGCGGTTATCTCCTCGATTGTCTCGCCCTTTACCGCCATGGCTGTCAGATAAGCCGCCATTTGAATTTCCGTCGCTTCGCCGTTCATTATCTCGTCCATGACCTTTTCCGTAACTTCATATCCAAGATTTTCACGGTTCACCGCTTTTAAAATCGCTTCCTTTATCATTTATTTTTCCATCCTCTTCAAGAAATTTCCCAAAATATTTTTTCCCTGCTCCGTCAATATTGATTCGGGGTGAAACTGTACTCCATAAACCTCAAAATCTCTGTGTTTAACCGCCATAACCTCTCCGTCCGCCGTTTTTGCGACGACGGACAAAGTCTTTGGAAGAGTATTTTCATAAGCGGCGAGAGAATGATATCTCGCTCCCTTTATCGTCGGCGGAAGCCCAAAAAATATAGGGCAAGCCGTGTCAACCTCTATATCCGAAGCCTTGCCGTGCATGAGCGCCTTTGCGTACCCAACGGTCGCCCCGAACGCCCGGCAAATAGCCTGATGCCCCAAGCAAACTCCCAAAACGGGTATCTTTCCGGACAACTTTTCCACTGCGGCGCAACTTATTCCGGCATCCTCCGGGCGCCCCGGTCCGGGTGAAATCACTATATGCGAGGGCTTGACGTTCAAAATTTCCTCCGCCGTCGTTTCATCATTCCTTATAACGCGCACGGACGGGTCTATACCGCCTATGAGCTGATACAAATTATATGTGAAGCTGTCATAATTATCTATCAGAATCACCATTGTTTTATCTCCCGCAAAGCTATTTTTAAGACTTTTTATAGGTTAGCGCGTTGAGAACCGCCTTCGCTTTGTTCGCACATTCCTCATATTCTTTTTCGGGCACGCTGTCCGCGACGATTCCCGCGCCCGAACGGACAAAGACTCTGCCTTTCTTTTTAAAGGCTATCCTTATCGCTATACACGTATCCATATTGCCGGAAAAGCCTATATAGCCTATGGCGCCGCCGTATATGCCGCGTTTATTGTTTTCCAAACGGTTTATTATCTCGCACGCGCGTATTTTCGGCGCTCCGGAAAGCGTTCCCGCGGGCAAAACCGCGTCGATTGCGTCCAGCGCCGATTTATCCTTCTTTATTTTTCCCGTAACGGTTGACCCTATGTGCATCACATGAGAAAAACGAAGCACGGAAAGATATTTTTTTACTTTGACGCTATTAAATTCGCTTATCTTACCTATATCGTTTCGCCCGAGATCTACGAGCATATTATGCTCCGCAAGCTCTTTCTCGTCGTTCAAAAGTTCTTTTTCAAGAGCGTCGTCTTCCTCCTTCGTCGCGCCTCTTTTTCGAGTCCCGGCAAGCGGAAATGTGGATAACTCGCCGTCGACAAGTTTTACGAGCGTCTCCGGCGACGCTCCGGCTATTTCAAGATCGTCGCTTGAAAGATAAAACATATACGGCGAAGGATTGCTCTCTCTGAGCCTAAGATACGCGTCGAATAGGTTGCCCTCCGCATCCGCGCTTATTCTGTTGGACAAAACGACTTGAAAGATATCGCCCTCTTTTATATGCCTTTTGGCTTCGTTCACCATTTCGCAATACCTGTCTTTGTCAAACAACTCCTTAAAAGGCGTCAGGAGCTTGAGCGGCTTCATATCCGCGGAACCGCCGTTCTCTATCAGCCTTTGAATATTGCGCAGTTCTTCTTCGGCTTTGTTATAATTTTCTCTTATCGCGTCGGATTTTATATTGACTATTAGCTTAACGCTTTTCTCCAGATGATCGTATGCTACTATCTTATCAAAAAGCATGAGGTCCGCGTCTTTAAAGCTTTCCTCGTCTTCCGCGTCAAGCTTTAGCGTGGGCTCTGAGTACTTGATATAATCATAAGAAAAATATCCGACAAGCCCTCCCGAAAAAGGCGGCAAACCCTCTATCTTGGGGCTTCTGTTTTCATCCAGCACTCTCTTTATGTGTTCCTTTGGACTTCCATCAAATTTCATCCTCGTTCCGCCGCTCACGGTAACGGAGCCGTCCGAGCAATCTATGCAAAGCTTAGGGTCATAGCCCAAAAAAGTATACCTGCCGCGTCCGTCGCTATCCTCCACGCTCTCAAGTATAAAGCATTGACGGCTTATATTCTTTAAGATCAAAAAGACCTCCGCCGGAGTTTTTTTGAACCCTTTAAGCGTAAGACAAACGGGTATGGCGCCATAATCGGCGACATATCTTTGAGCTTCCTTAAAACTCGGTTTTATCATTCCCTCGTCATCCTTTAGCATTATTTTTTTCCCCTCTAATAAAAAACGCCCTTAACCAAAAACGGTCAAGGGCGAATAACCTTCGCGGTGCCACCTTGTTTCAAAAAACCCCCGTAAACATTTACGAAAAAGTCTTTCCTCTTTTTAGCGAAGTACAGACATACTCCCGACAAATAACGCCTGCCCAAGCGTCGCCGAATACTCAATCGAAAAACCTAAATTACATTAAAAGACAGGTTCCCGACCTTTGACTGCGCCCTCCGCGGTCCATTTAGCAATCTGCGTTTACCGGCTTCTCAGCGCCCCGGCTCTCTGTGAATGCACGAATTTGCTTTTATCTCCGCATCAACGGTTTGAATAAATATTTTATACTTATAATTATATTGATATTCATAAGCGTTGTCAATTATATTTATAAAGTTTTTCAAAAAAAATCTCAAAAAAAATAAAACTTTTTTTAAATTACATATTGACTTTTACTCGTTTATACTATATAATGTATATAGTGTTTACCGAATGCTTAGAAAGTATACTCCGAAGGATCGGCACAGTCATTCGGTAGGGTTGTGTTTTTTTGCATTCCGTCATATTTATAAAGCTTATTCCGCGTTAAAAAACGCGGCGTAAATAAAAAAACCTTTTTAGCTAAGGAGAGTTTTATGGACACAAATCTCATTAAGGAACAAACAAAACTGGATATCGAGAATAGCCGTAAATCGTTTTTGTTGGGGCACTTATTTCCTTTTGCGTATGTCTTGATTATTTCCGCTCTGCTTGCCGGGGGGATTTTCCTCCTCTCAAAGTCCGGAAACCTGCCCGATAAGATTATGCTTCACGATACGCCGGGCATCTACTTCTTTGAATATGCTTTGATATTTACCGCGATTTTTTTGGCGATTTTCATACTGGTCATCGGACCGGCTATCATACTTTTCTTCGGGGTATCCTATAGGCTTCCCCTTGAGCTTTCATATAAAGGACATAGTCCGTTGGTTTCGGTATTTTACGGCATGTCGGTCAGCTCTTATAAATTGATGAAAATCTTGCTTTTCGGCATAATAATCGGTTTCATCGCTTTCGCGCCTCCCGCGCTGTTCTTTGTCGTCGGCTTTGTGGCGCCCGTACTCGGTCTGTCTCAAGATATTCTCACGGTTATCACGATTTTGAAGGTATTGTCCATACTATATGCGGTATTCATTATGCTAAAGTTTGCTATGACGCCGTACTATATTGCCGATGATGACGACAACACTCTAAAGCTTTGGGAAACTCTTACAAACAGCTGGCAGACGATGCGTTTGAGCGTCATATTTGATTATATCAAGCTCAATATCCTAACTGTGCTATTGCAAATTGTCGTATTCATACCGTTTATAGCGGGCGCCGTGTTCTTTGGAATAGTTTTGATGAATATTCCCGCCGTAGCGGATATCTTAGGCTTTAGTTTCTTGGCGGACCTCCCCGTTGAATTACCCGCTTTGCCTTCGCTTTTGCCAAAGAATCTTCCGAGCATCGATATTGATATTGCCATAGCCGGCGGTATCTTCGCCGTTTCTGCAATCACCTCTTATGTCTTGAATCTTATCTTTGTAAAACCCTTAAAATCGACGGCAAACGCAAACTTCTACAACTTGGTCAAATTCGATTGATTGGAAATCCTCTTTAAAAAATAAAACACAAACCGCAAACTTCTTGAAAAAAAGTTGGCGGTTCGTTTTTTTTATACCCTATTTCTCTTCGTTTTTTAAAAGTATCTTTTCTTCGAGTTTAAAAAGCGCTCTTTGATATTTCTTATTGGCATTATCAGTAACGACTGCCGTCCTTAAATGATTTAGACTGTCAAAATACAATTTCTTTATATAGTACACCAGCGACTGGATATAATGCCAATAGGCGTTTTTTGTTATAATCGTATCCAAATATGCCTGCAGCTTCTCCGTATCGTTTGTCTTTATGGCTTGATTTACAAGCTCGGTTATCTCGGCGTTTCCATCGGTAAAATTTTCGTTCCGTATCCTGTTTACGGCTTCGCAATATTTTTCTTCCAGCATAGATATCTCATAAGCCGCGGTTTCGCCCTCCGACCCTCTTAGAAATATCTTTTGGGACAATTCATCTCTTTTTTTTCTGTAAATCTCTTCCAATTCAGCCATATCGGCGGCGGTGTCTATCGTAAAATAACTTGAATCTTCCATAAAAAAACCTCCGTATTATTTTATTCATTCGCCGAAATAGTCTATTCTCATGGCCCGCTTGACATTTTTTAGGGTTTCGGACGCCGTTGCCTTAGCTTTTTTTCCGCCTTCCTTTAGAATATCGTATACCTCCGGTATACGCCCCGCCCACTCCTCGCGGCGACGCCTTATAGGCTCCAAAGTCTCTTGTAATATCGCGTTCAAAAATCTCTTTACCTTTACGTCGCCAAGACCGCCTCTCTCGTAGTGCTTTTTTAGCGCCCTAAGATTTTCGTACTCGGGAAGATATTTTTTAAAATGACTCTCTTCCGAAAAGGCTTCAAGGTAAATAAAGACCGGATTATCCTTTGTGTCGCCCTTGTCCTCTACCCTTATGTGGTTCGGATCGGTATACATATTCATAACCTTTTGCTTGATTTCATCCGCCGAATCGGCAAGATATATGCAATTTCCCAAAGACTTGCTCATCTTGGTCTTTCCGTCGGTGCCCGGCAGCCGTCCGCAAGCGGAATTATCCGGCAAAAGTTCTTTAGGCTCCGTAAGCGTTTCGCCGTACAGCGTATTGAAACTCCTGACTATCTCCCTCGCTTGCTCCAACATGGGCAGCTGGTCCTCTCCGACGGGAACTACCGTGGCGTTAAACGCCGTTATATCCGCCGTCTGACTTATTGGATAGGTAAAAAAACCTACCGGTATGCTCGCCTCAAAGTTTCGCGCCTGTATCTCCGATTTTACCGTAGGATTGCGCTTTAGTCTAGCGACGGTTACGAGATTCATATAATAAAAAGCAAGCTCGGTAAGCTCGGATATTTGCGACTGGATAAACAATGTCGTTTTCTTGGGGTCAAGACCGCACGATAGGTAATCGAGAGCTACCTCGGCGACGTTATGCCTTATCTTATCGGGATTTTCGGCGTTATCCGTCAAAGCCTGCGCGTCGGCTATCATTACGTAAATTTCGTCAAACTTACCCGAGTTTTGAAGCTCGACGCGGCGCCGTAACGAACCGACATAATGACCTATATGCAGTCTTCCCGTCGGTCTGTCGCCTGTTAAAATAATGTTCTTTACGGTCTTGTTTGCCGTGTTCTTGTCATTCTTTATCATCATTGTTTAAGTCCTGTTTTTTATTGTTTCCGGTTTTATTTTCCGAGTTTGTTCGTTCGCCGTCCGCATCTTCAACGTTGGATATTTTTTTGATTTTAAAGGCTTTTTTAAGCCCTTCTTTTAACTCGCGTTTCTTTTCATTCACGGCTTTTGCAAAAATCAGATATCTCTTCTCTATCTTTTCATTGTATTTCAAGATAAAATACGTTAACGCCAACAAAATAATTGCCACCGCTATCCAAAAAGCTATTCCCCAACCTTCAAAGACTATTCCCGTGTTGCTCAAAATCAGCATTCCCGCCACCGTGGAAGCCACTTGAATGGGACGCGATATAAGCATCATAACGACAAAGGTATTCCATTTCATATTAGTAAGCCCCGCTATTATGCATAATATATCGTCGGGAAAACCGGGGAGCAAAAACATCATAAATAACAGCGTTTTGTCGCGCCCTTTAACTTTGTTGTAATATTTATCTATAGTTTCTTTTCCGGCTATCCATATAGCCACCTTTAATCCAAATTTTCTGCCTATCGCAAAAGCCAGAAAAGATCCCGCCCATACGCCGAGAAGCGACCATATTATGCTCTCCCAACCAAACAACAACGTGCCCACCGCCGTGGGGAGAACCGACGGAAGCGGCAAAAACGTCACTTGCAAAAACTGAATAAGCGCAAAAATTAACCGTGGCGCAAACGACCGTTGTATCAGTTCTTCCAACTCTTCCTGCCCTAATTCCGCTATAAATCTGAGCACGTTAAGATATGAAAGGGCAAGTAGTATGATTATTATAAAAACGCCCGAGATGTATATGAAGATCGTGAGCCTTATCAGCGTTTCCTTTTGTTTTTTGTGCACTATCAAAAAGAATATAAAAAGCGCGACCGACAGAGCGGAAATGCATAAGCCCACCGTAATCCAATCGCGCATAAGCAATAATCCGCCAAGCGTCAATATTATCGCGGATACTCCCGCGATAATCATGTTTGTTTTTTTACTCATCAATTATCTTCCTTAATATTCATGTGCTACCAATATTCTAAGATTTCAGTCTTATTCTGACCGATTCGGCATGAGCGAACAAGCCCTCCGACTCCGCCATATTGATAATATCCGAAGCGCCTTCGGAAAGTTCTTCTTTGTCGTACCCTACCAGAGATATTCTCTTTTGAAAGGCGTCGATCGATAAGACCGACGAGAAGCGGCAGTTGCCGCCCGTCGGAAGAACGTGCGAAGGCCCCGCGTAATAGTCTCCCGCCGCAACCGGCGTATTGTTTCCCAAAAATATGGCGCCCGCATTATAAATACCCTTGGATATCTCATAAGCGTTCGCCGTGCAGATTTCCGCGTGCTCCGACGCGGTTTCATTTATTATCGACACCGCTTCCTTTATAGTCTTTACAAGTATTATTTGGCAATTTTCGTCTATGGACTTTGATATTATATCCTTTCTCTTCGAATTATTTATCGCGTCAAAAAGTCCGTTCCTTACTTTTTCCGCCAAAGCTACGCTCGTTGTCACGAGAACCGTCGCGCCGTTCGGACCGTGTTCGGCTTGAGAAAGCAAGTCCGCCGTAATATAATCGGGATTTGCCGTTTCATCCGCCAATATGGCTATTTCGCTCGGTCCCGCAAGCATATCTATCCCCACGTCGCCAAAAACTCTTTTTTTTGCAAGCGTGACAAAGATATTTCCCGGTCCCGCTATAGTATCGACTTTTTCGACGCTTTCGGTACCGTACGCAAGCGCGGCTATCGCCTGCGCTCCGCCGATTCTGTAAATCTTGTTGATGCCGCAAATCTTTGCGGCGGCTAAGACGGCGGAATTTTTTACGTTCGGAGTTACCATGGCTATATCGCCGACTCCCGCCGCAACAGCGGGTAAGGCACACATAAGAACGGACGACGGATACGCCGCAAGCCCGCCCGGAACATATAATCCCGCCCGCCTTACGGGTACGAATTTCCAACCCGTCTTACCGTCAAATTCAAAGCTTTTCGCCTGCCTTTCATGATACTTCAATATATTGGTTTTGCACCGCATGAGCGAAGCTAAAAGCTCTTTTGGCATACTCTCGTACGCGTCTAAAATCTCGTCCTCTCCCACTTTTATGTTGCGCTTGCTTAAGGATATATTGTCAAACTCTTTCGTGTATTCAAACAAAGCCTCGTCGCCCCGCTCTCTCACGTTTTTTATTATTTCATCCACGATAAGAAGTTCTTTTTGATAATCGTTCGCACCGCTTTTCTTAACGTATGCGGTTTTGATTTCTATCATATTATAAAACCCCCTTGATTTTATCGACAAGCGGCTTAATTTCCGCGGATTTCGTCTTTAGACTGACCTTATTCGCCACAAGCCTCGCGGAAACGGAGCAAATTTCTTCGAGTACGGATAACCCGTTTTCGCGTAACGTGCTTCCGCTCTCCACTATGTCCAATATAACGTCGCTCAAACCCATTACGGGTCCCAACTCAACGGAACCGTTGAGTTTTATTATTCTTACGTTTTCGCCTTTATTATGGAAATAATTGCGCGTAATATTCTCAATTTTGTAGCCACTCTAAGGGGCGCGCCTCCGTCCGTCTTGGTATCCGAATATCCGGCTATACAAAGCCGGCATTTAGCAAAGCCTAAATCCAGCAGCTCATAAAGCTTTCTGTCATCTTCCAATAGCGTATCGCTTCCGCAAACTCCTATATCGGCTATGCCGTATTCCACGTAAACCGGTACGTCGGAGGGCTTTACAAAGATAAATCTAAAATGCCCCGACGGCTCGCTCAAAACCAGCTTTCGGGTTTTCTCCAAAAGCACGGAACAATCTATTCCGCACTTCATAAGTATTTCTATCGTTTGATCCGCAAGTCTGCCTTTTGCAAGAGCTATGGTGAGCATTATTTCACTTCCCGCTTTTAGATATAATTTTTTTCACGGCAATACCGGAGAGCCGATAAAATGGACGTGTTTAGTAACCTTACGATAAATTTTAACGGTTTCGGTTGAATCAATATCAGATAAAATCAATCGTATTAAAACGCGTATTTTTACCTGTCAATAAATATGATATTTCGCGCCGCCGTCTCTTTTGCATACTTCGCGAGTTTATTTTCATCGTCGATAAAAGTATAATTGACGATGAACCCCTGTTCGGTTAGTTTTTTCTTGGTTTCAAAAGCCTTTTCGGCATATTTCTTTTTTGCGCCTATAACATAATCGCACGGCGGTTTCTTTACGGTTTGACCGCTTGCTTTAAGCGCGGTCAAAAGGTTTTTTATACCGACGGCAAAGCCCGTGGCCGGTATAGCTTCTCCGCCTTTCGCCGACGTAAAAAGATTATTGTATCGTCCGCCGCTAAGTATCGGCGCTCCGAAATGACTTGTTATACCCTTAAATATCGTGCCGGTATAAAAATTCATGTTGTTTAAAAGACTCAAATCGACGGAAACGTATTTCTCATAACCCGACGACCTCAGTATATCGCAAAGCTTGCCGATTTCGTCCAAAGCCGCCAAACTTTTTTTATTTTTTACAAGTCCGTAAGCGTCCTTTACGGCGTCGTCGCCGAAGAGCGTCGGAAGTTTCGTTATGACGTCGATAAGCGATTTGACCGTTCCCGCGTTCTTAAGCGTTTCCGTAATCGCCAAATTATTCTTTTTGTCGACATTCCTTATAAGCTCCTCTTCGTCGCGCTTTAAAAGACCGCATTCCTCGATAAGCCCCCGAAAAAATTCCGTATTCCCAACTTCTATAAGAAAGTCGGTTAACCCCGCGGCTTTTAGCGCGTCCACCGCTAACATTATAACTTCCGCGTCCGCGAGATAGGATTTCTCTCCTATAAGCTCAAGCCCCGCTTGAGTAAACTCCCTGTAACGGTAATCATCCTC
>JAISQX010000046.1 GCA_031273965.1 Clostridiales bacterium | reverse complement strand
CGAATGAAATCATTACAAAAGAGAGAGTTATTTGGAATTTACTGACGAACAGCATTTTTTGCGCCGTTTCGCTTTCGGCTACGGCTTCGGCTACGAAGAGCGTGATACCTAAGGCTATGACGGAAGCCGAAAAAGCGTAAAATTTACGCTTGTTGCGGAAATAAAATTCGCCGACAGAACAAGCCATAAGCAATAATCCGAGGTAAGGAATCAGCCCGAATACTCCGCCTTGGTCGTTGGAGAGTATGGCGCGCGTATAATTTTCGCCGGTATTAAGCAATATTTGGTGGATTATTACGAGGGCAAAGCCTATAAAAAATCTGATTTCCGGGACAACGTCGAGAAAAACGACGCCGAAGACGTTTATAAAGCCAAAAGTCACGATAATTTCCCATGACGTTATCATTTGTCCGAACATGGTTTGAGAATCCAGAAACAGACCCGACATATTGACGGTAAAGCCTATTCCCACAAGGGCAAGCCCGCGAATAATCAGTTGTCTTTTCGCCGCGGCTTTGCCGAGCGTTTTTGATTTTTTTATGTAGCCGTACGAATACATAACGCTTAAGATAAAGCAAAACATAACGACGCCTATGTCCGCGAGATGCAATTCGTTAAGTTCGTTCGCATGCGGAATCCATTTTGGAGTAAATTCAAATTTAGTTAAAAGCGTCATAATCAAGGTCAAAAAAATAATAAGTCCTCGTAAATTGTCAAATAGCGGCAATCGCTCGACCGACGCTTTTTGGTTTAAAAAAGTTTTCATATTGATAGCATTCCTTACGGTTATAAAGTAATCTATAATTTAATTATAGCACAAAAAGACAAAACGCGCAATAAATGCGCAAATAAGAGTATATTATGAGATCCGTCTGAAATGGGAGAAAAGGATATTTTTTACCGTCGTAGACAAAAAGATAGGGAGGTTTTTTAAAAAACTTCATATGAAAGGTTACGGTATAAAGAGCGGACATAATGAGGACGTGAAGTTTTTGAAAGAGGATATATAATGCAAAGGGTATTTTGGATAAGATATTACGTAGACAAATATACTTGATTTGAAGCCGGATAGCCACCTTGTGAAATCTCTCATATTCTCCTCATAGCGTTGCAAATAAGCAACTCGCTGATTTTGCCGCGCGACGACCCTATAGCATTTATAGCGCGGCTTGCGCTTATTCTTATAATGTTTGTCAAGATGATCTTGTTATTGAGTCATATCCCGCGAGCAATCGCCCCCGTGAGGGAATATAAAAAAGAAAATGAATATCCGAAATTTTTTAGACAAGCGATAATGTAGAATAGGGAGGAAAATTTTTTTAAAAGCTTTCCTCCCTATTTTTTAACGCAAAAGTCAAAGTAAATTCTTAAAAGCCTCGTGATATATACGGGCGGTCTGTAGGAAATCCGATATGGAGATATATTCGTCGGCTTCGTGTACGGTTGAGACGGAGTTTGGGAAGACGGGACCAAAAGCCACGCCGTAATTTAGCGCGCGCGCAAACGTTGCGCCGCCTATAGAGAGGGGCTTCGCGTTTTCGCCGGTTATTTTGTTGTACGCGTTTAAAAGCGTTTTTACAAGAGGGTCGTCTTTGGGCACAAAGAGCGGTCTATGAAAGGCGAGAAGTTTAAAGGCGAATAGAGGATTTTTATTCCTTACAATATCAAGAAGTTCGTCTTTTGACACGTTATGCGGGTGTCGTATATCAAGCTCGACGCCGATAACGCCGCCGGCTTTTGAGGTTTTAAAAATGCCGGCGTTTATAGTCAGTTTTCCGCTTATCGCGTCTTCAAATTCTATGGAAAGCCCCTTGCCGTTAAAATCAAAAATGGCGGTATAGATGCGCGCGTAAGGTTGAATATTCAAAGCATAAAGGAGCTTCAAAAGCTTGACGGCGGCGTTTTCGCCTTGCTCCGGATGCGCGCCGTGAGCCGCCTTTCCGAGCGTCGAAATTTTTACAAATCCGTCTTTTTTATCAAATTGAGTTTGTTCGACTCTAAAGCCCGCGGCGTTTGCGGCGTCGGTGATATTTTTGTCGTAAGCGACTATCATATAAGCGCTGTCAGGGACAATATTTGAACGCTGTCCGGCAAAAAAAGCCTTTACGTGGCAATCGGGCTTGCAACGCGCTTTCAATAATAAGTCTACCTTGCCTTTTTCTGAATTTATTACGGGGAAATCGGCGTCCGGCGCGATTCCGACGGAAGGCATGCCTTCTTTTTCCATATAATATCTCAAGCTGTCCCATTCTCCGGTTTCTTCGTCGAGACCGAATATGAAACGAACGCGTTTTTTGAAAACAAAGCCTTTGTCGATTAAGGCTTTTACGGCAAAAACGGCGGCGATTGTAGGCCCCTTGTCGTCAAGCGCGCCTCTGCCGTAGAGTTTACCGTCGGCTACCCGTCCGCCTAACGGCGGATATTTCCAGTCGGAAGCGTTAAAGGGAACGACGTCGAGATGGCAGAGTACGCCAAAGACTTCGCCTTCTCCGATTTCGGCGTAACCACAGCGGTTATCAAGATTTTTTACGCGGAAGCCGAGTGAGCCGCAGAGCGACAACGCATATAAAAGGGCGGAATTTATCTCCCGTCCGTATGGCGCGCCGTGCGCTTTTTTTGCGGCGACGCTATTGAATGAAATCAGCTTTTGAAGGGCTTCGGTCATTTGAGGCATATATTTTTCCATATAAAACTCCGGGATTACTCCGCGTTGAGCCGTCGAAATCCATTCGCTTAGATAGCTAACGTTAAGAGGCGGAGTAAAATTTTTAAGAAAATTTTTAAATTGTATGCTTTTATTATACACTATTTGACGGATTTATGTTAAAATAAAAGAATGGATAATAAAAAAAATCATAAAAAGGTCAAAGAATCCGGACGACGCGCGGATAGAACCGATAAAAATATCCATAAAGACCATAGAAACCGTTTAAGGCAACAGATGTTGGACGGCGGTACGGAAAATTGCGCGGAGCATCAAATATTGGAATTTTTTCTTTTTCCGTTTATTCCGATGAAAGATACCAATGTCATAGCGCATGAATTGATTAACAAGTTCGGTTCGCTGCCGGCGGTCTTTGACGCAGATTACGAAGCGTTGCGACGCGTCAAAGGTATGACGGACATAGCCGCCGTAAATATTGCTCTTCACAATAAAATCACCGACAGGATAAGTTATGCGCGGGCAAAAAAAGAAGATTGTCTCGATACGTCCTTTGCGGTTTTTAAATATGTCAGAAGCTTTATGTCCAACCTTACGGTGGAACAGGTTTATCTGCTCTGCTTAAACAGCGGGTTCAAAATTATAAAGCGCGTATTATTGCAAAAAGGCATAGTCAATCAAGCGGCGATATATTTGAGACAGATAGCCGAGATAGCCCTGCAATGCGGCGCTACCAACATCATACTCGTACATAACCATCCGTCGAACGGCGTTCAACCGTCCGAGAGCGATATTTCCGTATCGTTTGAGATGCTGTCCATATTTCCCTGTTTGGAAATAAACTTGCTTGACCATATCATTATAGGAAAGGGCGACGAATATTACAGCTTCAGAGAAAACGAAGAGTTTTTGAG
>JAISQX010000063.1 GCA_031273965.1 Clostridiales bacterium | reverse complement strand
CTATGCCGCCTAAAATTCCCGTGAAATTTACAAATAAGATTACCGCAAGCGTAAGCCATGCGCCGTTACGGCGGCAAAAATTTATATATTTATCTATCGCTTCGCTCTTTCCGGCTCCCAGCGATTCCACCACTCGAAAGCCGTCTAAAGGATTTACCGGCAACAGATTAAACACCATCAGCGTAAGATTGATCAACACGCTTAATATGCTTAGATTATACACTATCAAAAAAAGATTTAACGCAAGCTCCGAAGGTATTTCAACCACCCGCGATACAAGACCGTTGAGCAGATGATAAATACCCGCAAAGATAAGCGCAAGTATAAGATTTACGGTTATGCCGGCTATGGAAACCGTAAAAAGTCCCACGCGGAAGTTTTTAAAATTACGCGTGTTTATCGGAACCGGCTTAGCCCATCCAAAGCCTATGAGCAGAAGACAAATCGTGCCTATCGGATCCAAATGCTTCGCGGGATTAAGCGACAACCGTCCCGCTAAAAAAGCCGTGTCGTCGCCGTTCCACTTCGCGACGATTCCGTGCGCGACCTCGTGACATATGAGCGCTATTAACAGCGCGAATACGTATGAGACAAGCGTGATAAATTTTGATTGCGCGGAAATGTCGCTTCCAAGAATATCAAACAGCATTTCGTTTAACCTCTTTCAAATAAAATTATAGTTCTATAAGTAGTATGTGTCGGCGCCGCCCAAAACTAACGCCGACGCAATTTAATTTAAAAAATCGGGAATATTATTGTTGCGTATCAAGTCCTCGCAACTCTCCGGTTTTATAATATAATCGGCTTCGCCGTCCTTTATCATTACGGCGGGAGGCGTAAGGTTGCCGTTGTAATGGCTACTCATGCTGTAATTGTATGCGCCCGTCGAAAACACCGCGACGACGTCGCCTCTTTGCGCCTTTTGCAACTTGATTCCCTCAGCTATCATATCTCCGCTTTCACAGCACTTTCCGGTCAAAGTGACGGTCTCCGAAAATTCTTCGCGCGCCTTATTGGCGATTATGGCGGAATATTCGGAACGGTACAGCGCGTAACGCGGGTTTTCAAACATTCCGCCGTCTATCGCGTAATATTTTTTTATCCCTTTTATATCCTTTACCGTGCCGACGGTATAGAGAGTTATTCCCGCTTCGGCTATTAGCGACCGACCGGGCTCAATTATCAAAAACGGTTTTTTTATGTCCTTTTTCAGTAAATTCGCGGTTAACGTTTCGGCTATAAAATCCACATATCCCGCATAATCTTCCGCGGTGTACAGCGGGTCTTTATCTGTGTAATGCACTCCGAAGCCGCCTCCGAGATTGAGAACGTCGACTGTAATTCCATACGAATCACGCAGTTTTTTAATATAATCCGTCATTACAGCGTTGGCAAGCCCGAACGCTTCCCTGTCGAATATCTGAGAGCCTATATGGCAATGCAAGCCGGAAAAAATAAGGTTTTTATAAGAAAAAAGGCTCTTTATCAATTCGTCCGCCGCTCCGGACTTGATCGAAAAACCGAATTTGCTGTCCTCTCTCGCCGTCTGCGTAAAATGGTGCGTGTGCGCCTCGACTCCGGGGTTGAGTCTTACCAAGACCTTTTGAAGTTTGTCGTATTTTTTTGCGATTGCGTCGATAATTCCCGGTTCGTCCATTCCGTCTATGACGATATAACCGACGCCCTCCGAGACGGCGTAATCTATCTCGTACTCTTGTTTGTTGTTTCCGTGCATGACAAGACTATCCGCCGGCATTCCGCCCTTAAGCGCGGTATAAATCTCGCCTTTTGAAACGACGTCGCTGTAAAGTCCCAAGCCGGAGAACAACTTATACAAGGCTGTCGCCGAAAAGGCTTTGGACGCGTACGCGACGGCTCCGTCGCCATATTTGCGCTTTATCGTATCGGCAAAGGAAAGCGCCGTCTTTTTGATATACGCATAATCAAGCGCATATAACGGCGTGCCGAATTTTTTGCACAAGTCGACGGTGTCCGCGCCGCCTATCTCCAAATGCCCTTCTTCGTTTATCTTTAAGGTATCTCTTAAGTTCATTATACGCTCCTTAATTAACGTTTGCTCCCGATCAACCGCCCTATGTGTGTTTTATATTATAGCATTAATTTATACATTAAGCAAGTTTTTGCATGTCTGCAAAGCTCGATATTAATTTATTTTTTGCCCTATCACGTAATAAAAACCCGTCGGACTTTTATTGTTCGACGGACTTGTTTTTTATTTATTTCATTTACCCGCGGTAACGACGTCAAGAGAATCTTTTAAAAAATTATGTCGTCTTTTGCCGTCGTTTATTTTCGGTTTATTTCTTTTAACGCGTCGCTATACGCCGTTTCCATTATTTTTAAAACCTCGTCGACAATTTCCTCGGAATCGCCCTCCGCGGTTATGCGAATCTTGTCCTCCGTGCCGCTAGGACGTATCAAAACGCGCCCTCTCCCCTTAATTTTCTCACGGCAAAGCTCTTCCGCCGTCTTTAATTCGGTGACGCATAAGAGTCTTGCTTTTTCATTATCGGAAGCCTTTATATTCACGGTTTTTTGCGGATAGGCGAAATATAACGTCGGCACTTCGTTCATATTTATTCTCAACTCGCGCAACGCCTTTGTCAGCATCAGCGCCGCTAAAATACCGTCGCCCGTTTCGCCGTCGCCGTTTTCGTTTATGATAATATGCCCCGACGTTTCGCCGCCGAGAACGTAACCGCCCTTATTCATGCGCTCGATGACGTATTTATCTCCCACATCGACCCTTATCAACTCCACCCCTATTTCGTTCAACGCCTTTTCAAAGCCGTAATTCGTCATAAGCGTTCCTACTACAGCGTTATTCTTTAAAATCCCGAGTTTTTTAAAATACAACGTCAAAATATAAAGAACGCGGTCGCCGTCTATTATAAATCCGTCCGGCGTCGCCGCAAGCATTCTATCGCCGTCGCCGTCAAAAGCAAAGCCAATATAATCGCCGCCGTTCATATTCGCCTTTAAAAAGTCTATATTAGTCGAACCCGTTTCAACGTTTATAAGACTTCCGTCGTATTCGTCCGCCAGCTTAATAACCTCGGCTCCCGCTTCGGCAAATATTGCCGGCGCTATTTTTGCGCATGCTCCAAAACAGCAATCAAGCTTTATTTTACAGCCGTCAAGCTTAACCGCGCATCTTTTAAGCAGGAAGGATGAATACATTTCCCGGGCTTTCGTGTATTCGATAATTCTTCCTTCTTTCGGCGCAACGCGCTCATTCGCAATGTTTTTTTGAACGCCACATGGGCTTATAAGCGCATTTTCTATGTCTTTCTCCTCTTCCAACGACAATTTTTGACCCGTTCGATCAAAAATTTTTATGCCGTTATACTCCGGGGGGTTATGCGACGCGCTTATCATTACGCCATAATCGGCGTTTATCTGCTTTAAAATATTAGACACCGCCATAGTCGGCATTATGCCTAAATCATAGACTTCAGAATCATATTCGGACAACCCCCTTATCACTTCCGCCTCTATTTTTTCTCCCGACAAGCGTGTGTCCCGCGCTATAACGACCTTTTTGCGTCCGGCGCGTCGCCCGACCAACGCACGACCTACTCTATAAGCCAAATTATCGTCAAAAAAATAAAGAGCCTTCCCTCTTATTCCGTCTGTTCCGAAAAACATATTTCACCGCCTTTATAAATATTTTATTTTTTTCACCGCCGAGTATGCTTTCCAATACGCGTATACGAAAATTTTTCGTATACGCGCCGGGCTGACCATAAATACGCGGTCGATTATTTACGCTTCGGCGCGGTAAGGCCGTAATTGTAATATTTTATGTATCACGAAGCGTATTATGAGTTTTTTAACTCCGTGCGGTTTTCCGACTTAAGGAGCGCGCCTTGTACATAATATGACCCGATACTCCCAAATGTTCCTCTCCCTTTTATAAAAAATAAAACCTTTTTCAATTTATAGGCGCAATGCGCTTCGGGCATTGCTTTGTCACCCGTGTTGATTGTCCGAGTGACGCGCAATTCACGGTTTTTTAAGATTTTATTCTCACCGGGCAATAGGTTTGCGAATAAACGATTAATAGGATCGGTTTTCGCGTGAACGCCCTTTTAAATGCCCTATCGTTTTTTTATCGTCGCTCCTTTGTACCTAAATTAAAAAATTAACTTCGCTCTAATTTTTATCGATTTTTTGCATTGACCTTAATCTTTTGAGAATTTTTACCGTGTTCAATCACAAAAGGCGAACCGGGCAGTTCCTTAAAAAAGTTTATTGGCTTTTTACTGACTCCGTAGTTGTTGGGGTTAAAAGAATTGTCTCTTTTGTATAAGTCGTTCATTACTTGACCGAAGCTTGCCCATCCGTCGATATCGGCGTTGTTTTTTATTATATCCTCCACCATTATTATCAGCTTTTCAAGACCGGGTATCGCCGAAGACACTTCGTCTAACTTTGTCTCCGTCTTTTTTAAAGTTTTTTTGCTTTTGATTTTTTCTTCGGCGCACGGCGTGTCGTTCGCGCTTTTGAGAGCTTCACTCTCCGCAAGCAAAACGTCCATCAATAAAAAGCGGTCGCAAGCGGCTCGGAATGACTGCGGAGTTTTTTTCTCTCCCGCGCCTATGACGACATAATTTTCTTCCCGAAACCTCGTAGCCAATTTTGTAAAATCGCTGTCGCTTGTCGCAAGACAAATGCAATCGACTTTACCCTTGTACATTATATCCATCGCGTCTATTATCATCGCGGCGTCCGTGGTCATTTTTACCTTGCCGTCCTCTCTCGTATACGAATACTGTTGTATGGGCGAAATACCGGACTGCAATAAATACGGTTTCCAACCGTTGGTATTAGACGATGTAAAATCACCGTAAATCCTTTTATACGTCACATTGCCGAATTTATTCAATTCATCAATGAGTATTTCAAAATATCTTTTTGAGATATTGTCCGAATCGATAAGCAAAGCGATTGTTCTGTCGTTTATTTCCATAAAAACCTCGTCATTTTTTTCAGATTATAACACAACTTTATAAAAACATCAATTCTTTTTGCTTATTTGCCAAATCAGAGCCGAAGTTTATGAAAAAAACGCAATTAAAATACCATTATTTCCTTTCCCGAATCAAACGAATACAGGTATGCGCCGTCGATATGTATTCCCGCATTCTCTGCGGCTTGCTTGTAAATGCACAACTGCTTTTTATACGACGCCGACAACGTTTCGTCAAGCACGCCCGTCTTGTAATCGACAATGATATTTTTTTTACCCAAAATAAGCAAGTCGATTACGCCCTGTACGAGTATTTTTTCATCGTCTCCGTCAACATACATATCCTTTGACGAAACGTACAGCATAAATTCCTTTTCTCTAACGTGTCTGTTTTGCGCCGCATACCTCATTATGTCGCTGTTTAGACATAAGATTATATCGTTTATATCGACCGATTTAGCATCCTCGTCGCTAAAAACGCCGTCGCGTACGAATCGTTCTATAAGCTCCTTTATCTCCCCTTCGCCGTCGTTAAAATCGACGTATTGCATAACCTTATGATAAGCGTTGCCTCTGTCAAATCTCTTATCTTTTTCAAAGCGCCCAAGCTTATTGCCTCGGCTTACCGCCGTCGCAGATTGTTTAACCGTACGTTTTTCGATTTTTTCCCCCGCGTCCAAGGCCTCCGTAAGTCTCATCGCAACCGTCTCTTCAAAATCGACAAGCTTTTTCGGATTAGCTTCGCGTAAAAAGTATTCCTCTATCTCGGCGTCCTTTACAAAGCCGTCCTTTATTCTCTTATCCCGAAGCGCGGCGAACCCGATAAAATCCATAAAGCTTTTCGGCGTTTTATAAATCAAGTCGGTCTCGTTTTCTTTCAATTTTCCGCTGCCGCTTATAAAAAGATG
>JAISQX010000027.1 GCA_031273965.1 Clostridiales bacterium | reverse complement strand
AATATGGATTTTTTTATAGGCAATCAATTCAGCGCCATAACGCCCGACGGCGATCTTGACGACGGGGAAAAGCAGTATTATTGGCAAGAAAGAGAGGTTTACAATCATATTGCGCCGATAATAGAAACGCGGCTTGCAAAACTTCATAACGTCAAACCGAATGTAAACGTGCGTCCCGCGACTAACGCGGACAAGGATATTTCCGCCGCAAAATTCGCCTCAAGACTCATAGAAGCGGCGTTCTTAAATATCGGAATAGAAGCCGTTATAAACGAGGGAACGATGTGGGCGGAGTTGTGCGGCACATGTTTTTATAAGCTGGGCTGGAATGCGCGTGCCGGCGCATTGGCGGGAAAACGGGCGGATGGAAGCCTTGTTTACGAGGGTGCGGCGGAGATAACCGTTTGTCCGCCGTTTGAAATATATCCGGACGACGTAAACGCCGCGGGTATAAGCGGAGCGGGTAGCTTGATACATGCGAAAATCTATACTATCGACGAGATAAGAGAGATTTGGGGGGTAGACGTCGAACCGGAACCGGTAAACGCTTTTTCCGCGGATAATACGCCGACGGAAGGTACGGGGTACTCGCCCGGCATAAGAAAGATAATATTCGAAAAAAAGGAAAATTGCGCTTATGTCATAGAACGGCACGAAATGCCGACAAAAGCCTTTCCGGGCGGGCGGCTTACAATAGTCGCGGGCAATAAGCTTGTCTGCGACACGCAATTGCCTTACCCTAAAATTTTTGAAGAAAGTCACTTCCCTTTTGTGCGCCAGACGTCGATAGAGCAGGCGGGATGTTTTTTTGGGACGAGCGTAATAGAGCGATTAATACCCGTGCAGAGGGCGTACAATGCCGTCAGAAACCGCAAACACGAGTTCCTCAACAGGATGTCCGTCGGCATTCTGGCGGTGGAAGACGGTTCGGTGGACACGGATAATTTGGAAGAAGAGGGATTGGCGCCGGGCAAAGTTCTGGTATACAGACAGGGCAGCGCGCCGCCTCATATGCTTGACGTGGGCAAGTTGCCGGATGATTTCCACTCCGAGGAAGAGAAGTTGCTTGAGGAGTTTGTCATGATAAGCGGCGTAAGTGAAATATCGAAGTACTCAAATGTGCCGAGAACCGTGACAAGCGGAATAGCCATGTCGCTCTTGATAGAGCAAGATGAAACGCGGCTAAATATCACGGCGAGAAGCATATTAGGCGCGGTAAAAAATATCGGAGCGGGAATTGTGGGGCTGTACAAGCTTTTTGCCGTAAAAAGCCGATTAGCGAGAATAGCGAAAGACGCGGGCGAGAGGGTTTTTGAAGAGTTTTTGAAAGGCGGAATCACCCGAAACGAGATAATAGTCGAAAGCGATAACGACGTTTTAAATACGCCTGCGAGCAGAAGAAGTATGGTCATCGACCTCTTAAAACTGGGACTCTTCGCCGATGAAAACGGCAAGTTGTCCGACAGAATGAGGGTAAAAGCGTTGGAAGCTCTGGGACTCGGAAATTGGGAGAGCGCAAGGGACGTCGACGAGTTGCATATAAAAAAGGCGATTAAAGAAAACGAAGAAATGAGAGAACGTGATATGGAAATCGACGGAGTGGACGACCATAAGCTGCACATAGCCGAACATATAAAGGCCATAATAGACGGAACCATAACGGACGCCGCTCACAAAGAACGGCTGACAAGGCACACGCAAGAGCATAAAAAGCTCTGTGAAAATAAGGTATAGAAACACGTGAAGCTATACGATAATGACGCGTAAACGCATAAGCCGATTAGGCTGTAGACAAACGCTTTTCGGAGCAAATAAACGGTGCGGTTCATGCGTTAAAGCGCGTAATAGCCGAATAAAAGAGAGGTAATAGGTATGGAACAAACCGAAACGCAACCTAAAGATACAGCCGTTCACGGCGGTATAAAAACCCGACCGGAGATAATAAATTTGGAAACGGAAGACAAAAAAGGGCGAGTTGAGGTCTCCTTAGGAAAGTTCAAGTCCGCGGAGGCTCTCATAAAAGCGTATATTTCACTTGAGGCGGAGTTTACTAAACGCTCGCAGAGGGTAAGGGAATTGGAGAGAATTATAGACAATGCGGCAAAAGAACAAGAAAAGGCGGAGGCAAAAAATCAAACTCAACCCGATACGTTTGACAAAAATCCAGAAATTTTTGAGAAGCTTTGCATGGACGAGAGAGTCAAGAACAAAGTTATAACGGAATATCTGGACGGATTGAGAAGCATAGATCTGCCGACGCTTATAGGAAAAGGCGGAGAATTCACCGCGCTTCCGCCAAAAAAGCCCAAAAGTTTGGAGGAAGCGGGGAAAATGACGCGACGGCTTTTGAAAAAATAATGATATAAATATAAAAGAAAAAAGGAGAAAAAAATGGTTTCATTGGAAACGGCGGAAAAAGCGTTAAAAAGCTTTTATTTAGGAGTGGTGAGCGAGCAGCTCAATTTTGGAGTAAACCCGTTCCTTGCAAAAATACAACAGACATCGTCCGATGTTTTTGGCAAAGAAGTGGTTAAACTCATAAGTTACGGGATAAACGGCGGCGTGGGCGCAGGCAAGGAAACGGGAGATTTGCCCGCCGCATCGGGGAATAATTACGCGCAACTTAGAACCGATCTAAAAAATTTATACGGCTCGATAGAGATATCGGACAAAGCGATGAGGGCGTCGGAGAATGCCGCGGGGGCTTTTGTCAATCTTTTAAACGCCGAAATGGACGGCTTATTGAAGGCAAGCAAATATAATTTTGGCAGAATGATTTTTGGCGACGGAACGGGCGTACTCGCAAACGTGGTGAGCACCGACTCCACGGATAGAAAAAAAATAACAGTCAACGATACAAAATATCTTATCGAAGGCATGATACTCGATATTGTCGACAGCGCGACGGGTACCGTGACAATCCCAAGAACCAAAATATTAAAAATCAACAGAACCGACAAAATTGTCTTTGTGGATATAAACCCGGCGGCATTGAGCGCGTCGTGCAGATTAGTATCTCAATCCTCTTATAATCAGGAATTAACGGGGTTGAAGTCCGTATTCGGAGCGTCCGCCTCGCTTTACGGATTGACCCGCGCCGATAACGCTTGGCTCAATCCGAATAATATAGACGCGGGAGGAGAGGACGTTTCATCCGCATTGATTCAGCGGGCTATAGACGATACGGAGGCTTTGAACGGCGGCGGAGCGGACATAATAATCTCTTCTTACGGAGTTAAACGCGCCATGATAAATTATCTGTCCTATAATCGTTTAAATCTCGACTATATGAATCTTGACGGCGGATATAAGGCGTTGT
>JAISQX010000192.1 GCA_031273965.1 Clostridiales bacterium | reverse complement strand
ATCCTCGCGGGATGACTGTTGTTCCATAAAAAACCTAACAACGAACCGGCATACGCCGCGGCAAAGATACAGAGCGCGTAGAGTTCCGCCGCCAATCCCGTCATTCCATAGCGAGTAGCCTCGACACAGTACAATATTGCGCCTATGAGTAGCACAGTCATAGAAACAAACCCGACGCCTCCCGACAAACCGTCCAATCCGTCCGCCAGATTAGCAGAGTTTGTCACCGCCAAAAACATAAATATTGAGAAAGGTATATAAAAAACGCCTAAACTAAGTTCCGATTGAGAAAAAGGCAGCTTAACGGAGTCGCCTATCCATTCATTTTTATAAGCAAAAAAACTGATTATAACGGCTATTCCCAGTTGCCCGATAATCTTTTGATAGGGCTTTAGCCCTTCGTTTCTTTTATAACGAACCTTTGTGTAATCGTCCAAAAAACCTATCGTTCCATATCCGAGCGTCGCCAAAACCGCTATGAACGAGAGCCTGCCGTATCCCAAACACAGCGGCACAACAGCCGCGGGTATGATAAATATAAGTCCGCCCATCGTGGGCGTACCGTTCTTTTGTCCGTGATGCTCAAGGTATTTTAATATCGGTTGCCCCGCCTTTATTCTCGTCATAACTCTTATTATGAACGGCGCTATGAGCATAGACGCGGCAACTCCCAGAAGTCCGGCAACCGATATGAGAATCATTGCGTTACGCATATTTTCTCACCCGTAATTTTATTAGAATATCGCTATAATTAGGTCAATTATAAAACTTTTTCGACAGGTTTCAGTTTGTTTTTTGATTTATAATGTCATATATGACATCGCGGTCGTTGTATTTATATTTCATGCCTTTAACGTCTATGTACGGCTCCGCGCCTTTTCCAGCCACGACTACCAAATCATCATTCTCCGCAAGTTCGTAAGCTTTTTTTATCGCTTCCTCTCTGTCAATTATATTCAAATAATTTTTCGTTATACCCCTTACCCCGCTTTCTATCCCGACGATAATGTCCTCCGCATCCTCGAAACGCGGATTATCGCTCGTTATAATAGTAAAATCGCTGTATTCGGCGGAAATACGCCCCATAAGCGGACGCTTTTCTCTGTCGCGGTTCCCACCGCAACCGAATACGCATATGACCTTGCCTTTCGATATACTCCTGGCAGCCGTAAGTATTTTTTTTAATCCGTCGGGAGAATGCGCGTAATCGATCACAAAGCTGCACTTACCGGCGTGTATAATATTGAAGCGTCCCGGTATTTCTTCGATAGTTTTAAGACTCTCGGCGGCGTCGCGAAGGGATACGTTCAAAAGCCGCGCCGCCGTCATAGCCGCAAGTCCGTTATAAACGTTAAAAAGACCGGGAATGGGAAGGTCTACCTTCTCAACATCGTCGAATATATTCGCGTAAAAAACAGACCCTTTAACAGAAAGCTTTATATTAACCGCAAACACATCGGAGGGATTTTCTATTCCGTAGCTTATTACCTTAGCGTCGGAACCGTTTATTATGTCAACTCCGACTCTGTCGTCGGCGTTTATCACGACACTCCGCGCGTGTTTTTTAGTAAAATAAGATTTTTTTACCTCCTCATATTTTTCCATGGTATGAAAAAAGTCCAAATGGTCACGGGAACAATTTGAAAATACGGCTACGTCGGCAATTACCGGATTGATCTTTTTTAGATAAATGGCGTGAGCCGAAACCTCCGATACCGCGACGTCCGTACCGCAATCCCTCATTCTTCGCAATAATCCAAAAAACTCATACGGATCGGGCGTCGTCATATCCGTATCCTCGCGTTTGTTGTTCACTATATTTCCTATCGTGCCGCTCAAACCGGTTTTTATACCGTTATAAGATAAAATGTGATGTATCATATGCGCTATAGTCGTCTTTCCGTTAGTTCCGGACACGCCTATAAAACGCAACTCGTCACCCGGATTATCAAAATAGTTGCTCGCTATAAAGGCGTACGCTTCACGCGCGTCCTTTACTCTTATATACGGGATTCCCAAGTTTTCACGATATTCTCTATCGGACACAATGACCGCCGCATGCCTTTTTATCGCTTCGTCTATGTAAGAATTACCGTCTTTTGTACCGCCTCTTACGGCTATAAACATACCTCCCGGCAATACTCTTCGACTGTCGGCGGCAATATCCGTTATATTTGCGGACATAAGGTCGTCAGCCTCGATTATTTCAACATTTTTCAGCAAATCTCCGAGCTTTTTCATAATCTCAATATCCTTTTTTTAAAATATTTTTATTCAATGACGCTAATTTATTGTAAAACAAAGCGTTTCAAGCCGACCTTTATGCCGTCGAGAATATTATAGGCGCGCTTTAATTAGAGAAAGCGGTATCTCAAGTTCAGCCCGCAAAAATATAAGCTATGCTCTTTGCGGTTATTCTGCTTCCGGCAGCCGGTAATTGATATGTCACAATCTCGCCCTCTCCTTCAAACTCGCAAAAAACCCTATACTTTTTCATAAGCGCCTCGGCGTCGTAATACGTCATACCGCGAAGATCCGGCATGGTAAACTCCACCATATCGCTTAAATCGTCGTCAGATAAATTAGAAGGAATATTCAAATAATTAAACATGGACGAAAAAATTTTCCCGGCATAAGGCGCGGCGACGATGCTTCCGTAATAAATTCCCGTTCCCGGTTCATCCACTATAAACATCATGACATACTCGGGATCATACGATGGATAAAACCCGACAAACGACGAAATATATTTCCCTTGCGCTATCGCGCCATTTTTATATTTTTGCGCGGTGCCGGTCTTTCCGCCTATATCATACCCCGGTACGCCCGCCGCTTTTCCTCCGCCGTTTTTTATCACGCTCTCTAAAAAATTCCTCATAAGCCCGCTTGTCTTTTGACTTACGGAGGCATTCTTTATTTTAGAATAATTCTTGAGCACAACCTTTCCGTTTGCGTCGACTATTGACGAAACAAGATACGGAGTCAAAACTTTTCCGCCGTTTATTACGGACGTTATGCCGTTCAAGAGCTCCACGGGAGTCATGGCTATAGCCTGCCCAAAACCGATACGCGCAAGATCTACGGTTTTTACTTTCTGTTCCGCTATGGTCAACGCGGACGCCTCGCCAGTCAAATCAATTCCGGTCTTTTCAAATATTCCGAACTTCTTGAGATAAGAATAAAATCTTTGAGTGCCGAGAGCTTGCGCGCAATCCATAAAAACGCAATTGCAGCTGTTTTGTATACCCTCCACAAAGGTTTGCGCTCCGTGCCCCTTGGTTTTCCAACATTTGATTCTTTGCCCGTCGACAATTCTATAACCGGGGCATATGAATATTTGATTCGGACTCACAACGCCTTCCTCAAGCGCCGCGGCCGCCGTCAGGATTTTAAATGTCGATCCCGGTTCAAATACGCTTGAAATCAACGCGCTTTTTGAGGTTTCAAACAATTCCATCAGGTCCTCGCGCGGCACATTATTCAAATCATACGACGGATATTGCGCCATCGCCAGGATTTCTCCCGTCTTTGCGTTCATAACCACTCCGGAAACGCCTTTTGCCTTATGCGTGGACGCCGCTTCTCTGACAGCGCTCTCGACTATGCTTTGTATCTTGTAGTCTATCGTAAGGTTTACATCCAATCCCGGCACGGGCGGTATATACGCCGTGGCTCCCTTATTTAATATTTTACCTATCAAATCGGTTTCCGTCAGGCTATATCCGTCAAGCCCGATTAGATATTTGTCATAATATAATTCGATTCCGGATTGCCCCGCGCCGTCGCTGTTGACAAACCCGATTATCTGAGTCAAAAAATTACCGTACGGATAATAGCGGTTATTTTTTGACGAAAAATACACGCCGTCCGCCTCGTGCGACATTATCTCCAGCATGACGTATCTTTCGACGTTTCTCGCCACCGTAATTTCGGATTTTTTGTGCGCTTTAATCTCTTCCACGAGCTTATCAAAATCCACCGCCAAATACTCCGACAAAATGCGCGCGACTTCTTCCGCGTCGGATACCGCGTTCGGGCGCACATATACCGTGTATACGGTCGAATTGTCGGCAAGTGTCGCGCCGTTTCTGTCGTATATTTTGCCGCGCTCGGCGTCAAGCTCCAAATCTCTCGTCCATTGATCGAGAGCCTTTGCCTGCAAATCAGCCGACATAACCACCTGAACAAAAAAAAGTCTTACCAAAAGCGCGGCAAAAATGAATATTAAAATCACAACAAATACAAAAAGTCGTTTTTTAAAAAAATAGTTGAAGTTATACACGATAGCTCTCCGCACAAAAATAAACCGACATACACGAATGTATGCCGGTCTATTTCACATTATTCCCCCGTTACTAGGTTTGTGAGATTTCAATCGTTTCAAAAAAACGACTTTATTCAAATACTACAGCGATCCGTTTTGGTTAGAAAGAATAAATATCGCGAGCGCGCCGACGAGAACTACATAAACGGCTATGACAAATTTGCCTAAACCGGTCAATTCCGTCTTTCCGCCGTCGCCGTCTTTTCTTTTGAAAAGTGAAGAAAACAAGTTTCTTATCTTTGAGGGACGTTTAACCGCACTCTCTCCACCCGCCGTGAAAGACACGGTTCTGCCATAGTCCTCAAAATCTTCGTCTGTGTCAAAAGCCGTTCTACGCGTGTTTTCCGAATATATATACGCTCTGTTTTCACGGGGCGTCACGATGTAGGAATCCTTCAATCCCTTTGCCTCGACAGTTTCTATGTATTCGCCCGCAAAACGCGGACGATCTACAATAACCGGTTTTGAAACTTGCGCTCCATATCGCGCGCTTTGTTTTTCTCCTTGCTGCATGCGTTGCAACATCTGCGCCGTTTGATAATCCATATCCGGCTCAAACGCTCTGTCATTCTTATTTTCACTTACGACTTTACGCACATAATCCGCCCTTTCTTCATACGAAGACGGATTTATTTTTCTTTCATGTTCACGCCAAATTTGTTCTCTTATTTCCTTTTCCGCGGTTTGCGTATAAGTCTTATACACGCTTTGCTCGTCTTGCTCGACAACCTTAAAATCGCCCTTTCCGTAATTATATCTGTCGGCTTCGCCTACTCCGTTGGCAGCGGTGGCGTTTCCTGTGTGTGCCGAGATATTCATGCCGCGTGCCGCGTAAGGCGCGCCATACTCCGCGCGCTGTCCTTTTTCAACGAGAACACGGGTAACATAAAATTCCGGACGTTGACCGATGCCCGCTCCGCCGATGCGAGCGCCTCCGTTGTTTGTATAATTGTCGCCGACCTTAAGCGCTCCGCTGTTTTTTTGGTACGCGTCGTAAACGCCGTTTACATAACCCGGCTCAAAACCGTATATTCCGTTCCCTGCAGTTTGCGCGGATTGAGTCGTATTTTCCGCTCTTTCCGGGCGCGCCTCTTTATAGAGCACCTGCATACTCGACGCTTGCACTCTCTGTTTTTCGGCAATCTCCTCGGGACTATATTGCTGCGCGGACGTGGTGATTGTCGCTTTGCCCTGAGTATACTCGGCGGGCGCGCGCGACGAATTGCCGTCGGATATATATCCGCTCGGTGTTCCATAATAACCGTTGTCCGAATGGTCATAAGTAGTATACGTTTTTATTTTGCTTTGCGAATCGTTTGAAAAATAAGTGGATCTAAATCC
>JAISQX010000148.1 GCA_031273965.1 Clostridiales bacterium | reverse complement strand
CTTGAATTTGATAAACCAAAATAACTCGTCAAGCTGATAGCTTCGAAAATCAGTGCGCGGACTTATCCACACCGACTCCGGTTTTTTTTACCCACTTGTAGACGTTCGCCTTGCTCATGCCAAGCTGAATCCCGACCTGCCGCCCGCTCATGCCCGAAATCAACAAGCCAATCGCTTGCTTTTGTACCTCCTCGGCGTAGCAATGCGGCTTCGGATTAAGCGTGTAATACCTTTTGCAAAGCAAACACCGGCAACGTTGCGTACCGCAACGGTTACGTCCCGCGCGGATTTGGTCATGCACCGCACCGCAATACGGGCATTTGCGCGTTTCAATTTCTTTCGCTGTTTTCATAAACCCATTATATCATAAACTCTGCCAAATGTCCACTCCCCGTAAAAAACATATTGACAAAAGATATAAAATACGATATAATATAGACTATAAAAGCAAAAGGAGTTTTTTTATATTCTTTAATTTAACGGAGTTTTTTAATGAAATTTTCACTTGAATTTGACATGCTGCCTAACGAGTATTGGTACGGCGGGCAGATAGGCGACGGCGTGCAGATGCCCGTAAACGCGGAACGCGTACACAAAAACAACAGCGTCTCGGGTTTTGGCGATCAGTCCACGCCTTTTTTTATAAGCAATAAAGGGCGCTATATATGGTCGGACGACGGCTATATCATAAGCTTCGACAAGGGGCGGGTCAAGGCGGAGTCGGACGCCGCGGAGATAAAGCTTTATGAGGGGCACAGAACCCTCAAAGGCGCTTTTATAGCCGCAAGTAAGAGGCATTTCCCGCCGGACGGGCGGATGCCGGACGAGCTTATGTTCAAAATACCGCAATATTGCACGTGGATAGAGATGAAGAGGTGGCAAAAGCAGAGCGGCGTATTGCAATATGCCGAAAGTATAATTTCATCGGGAATGCCGGCGGGCGAGATAATTATAGACGACGGCTGGCAAAAAACCTTCGGCGATTGGGAATTTAAGAGCGGCAGATTCAAGGATCCCAAGGGTATGGTGGATAAGCTTCACGATATGGGCTTTAAGGTTATATTATGGATAGTGCCGTTCATAAGCCCGAAAGCGCCGTCCTATAAATATCTGACGGAACACAACGCGTTGGTAAAGAATGCCGACGGTACGATCGCTATGCGAAAATGGTGGGACGCGACAAGCGCCGTTTTGGATTTTTCCGCTCCGGCGGCTAGAGAATGGTTTGACGGCGTGGTCAGGGGCTTAATGCAAAAATACGGTGTGGACGGTTTTAAACAGGACGCGGCGGACAATAAATTTTACAAAGCCGACGATATAACCGCGGGAGGCGTTTCGCCCAATCGGCAGACCGAGCTTTGGATGAGGTCGGCGTTGCAATTTCCTTTTAACGAGCTTAGAGCGAGTTGGAAGGGAGGCGGCGTCGGCGTCGCGCAACGCTTGGGCGACAAGCGGCATAAATGGGAGGAATACGGCGGCTTGCGCGCGCTCATACCCAACAGTCTTCTTCTCGGTATAACGGGGCATCCTTTTTCGTGTCCCGACATGATAGGCGGCGGCTTGGCTTCGGATTTTTGGAAGCCTCAATGGCTTTATGACCACGAATTGTTTATAAGGTGGGCGGAATGCTCTACGCTTATGCCGATGATGCAATATTCGCTTTCGCTTTGGAGGCTTAGAGACAAAAAGACCGCTGAATTATGCCGCAAAGCCGCAAGCTATCACCTGGAATTTTCCGATTATATTATAAGTTACGCGCGGGCGGCGAGGCTCACGGGAGAGCCGATTGTGCGCTACATGGAATATAATTATCCCAACGAGGGAATGGAGGAGATAAAACAACAATTTATGTTGGGAGAGGATTACATCGTCGCGCCGGTCGTCGAAAAAGGAAAAAAGCAAAAGGAAGTCAAGCTCCCGAGAGGGAAATGGAAGCTTTTAACGACGGGCGAAAGCTTTGACGGCGGTCAAACGTTGACGGTAAAAGCCGAAATCGACGAATTGCCTATTTTTAAAAAGCAATAAGATATAAACCGGCGCAAGTCAAGCGTAGGGATTAAAGAGCAAAAAAATTGCGGAGGGCGTTTTAATGAAAAAGACAAAAATTTTTTTGATTGCCGCGGGAATAACGGCGGCGTTGACGATAGCCGGTTTGGTGATAGGTTTAGTTATTCTCAAGAATCAAAATAGTGCTGAAGCCGAAGTCGATTTATACATAATATACGACAGCGGCGGCGGAAACGAAATTCCCGTGTTGCATTTAACAAGAATGGCTCAGATTTTAAATATCGAGGGGTATTTGTCCGTACCGGTCAGGGAGGGCTATGATTTCAAAGGCTGGTATACGGACGACGGGACGTTTAACATAGAGCTTGGACGGGAATATTTTAATGAAAATACGAGTTTTACGGGAGAAATAACAGTATACGCAAAATGGGCGACGGGCGTGTATACCGTCGTATTTGTGACAAACGGCGGAACGGCGGTGCAGACTCAAACGAAGGAGTACGGCGATTATTTAAGTCGGCCGAAAACGACGAATGCGGGATATGAATTGTACGGTTGGTACAAGGATAACGCGTTTGCCGCGGCTTGGGATTTCGATTCGGACAAAGTGACGGGCAATGTGACTTTATATGCAAAATGGGTGGAGATGCCTCAGATATATACACAGGGCTTGACGTTTACGGAAGTGGAAAAATATGGGGAGAGCTATTATGAGGTGAGAGTCGGGACGGCTACCGCGGCGAATATTATCATACCCTCCAGATTCAACGGAAAAAACGTAAAGAAAATAGCCGATAACGGCTTTATGGGAAAAACTAATATCGTTTCCGTAACGATTCTATCCGGCATAACGACAATAGGGGAAGGCGCGTTCTCATACTGCACCGGATTGTCGGAAATTATCATACCCGACGGCATGCAAGAAATCGGTATGAACGCTTTCTCTTTTTGCGTTAATCTTAAAAGCCTCACGATACCCGATATCGCGAACGGTATCAGAGCTAAAGCGTTTTCCGATTGTATGAATTTAACCGAAATATATTTAAACGCGACGGCGCTATCATGCGGTCAAAATGTATTTTCTAAAGCGGGTGAAAATGCGGCGGGAATAACGGTATATATAGGAGCAAGCGTATCGATTATTCCGGATTACATGTTCGCTTCGTCAAAAGTAGTTCGGGTAATATTTGCGGAAGGGAGCGCATGTAAGAGCATAGGGAATTATGCGTTTAACTCTTGTAAGAGCTTAGAAACTATTGAAATGCCCGACAGCATAACGAGTATAGGGGATTGTTCGTTTAGATCATGCACTAATTTAAAGAATATCGTTATTCCGGAGAAAATAACGAGCATAGGGGGGGGCGCGTTTTATGAATGCACGAATTTATCCGGTAGCGTTAGTATACCAAACGGCGTAAATATTCTCAATACGGGTGTGTTTGAGTCATGTTTTAAATTGGAAGAGGTGGTTTTGTCGTCCGGTTTAATCAGCATAGGGGAAAATGCGTTTTGGCAATGTTCGAGCCTTAGCCGCATTACGATACCGGAAGGCGTCATGCATATCGGCACGGGGGCTTTTTACAACTGCAAAAGTTTAAAATCTTTGACAATACCCGACAGCGTTTTCACTGTGGGAGTGAATGCGTTTCTTAGTAGCGGACTGACAGAAATCACTTTTGGCAGCGGCGTTGTCAGTA
>JAISQX010000011.1 GCA_031273965.1 Clostridiales bacterium | reverse complement strand
CGGCAATTTGGACAATTATCTTTATTCAAATTCCGACGATAGCGAGGATATAGGTGGAGGAATAAGGATTTCCGCAAAAGGCAAAATGGTTACCGACGATTATATTATAATAGACGAGTTTGTAAACGAATTGCAAAAGACAAAAGTCGATTTGGCGGCTTATTCTGAACGTTTGCATATCAACCTCAATGCGTTGCTCGAAACGGTTACGGATGAATTGCAGCGCGAAAATTTGATTGTAAAGCAAAATAACGAAATCAAACTCACAAGGTCGGGGCTATTTTTTGGAAACAACATCATAAGCGAGTTCGCCGGTCTTATAATAGGGGCGCGAAAAAAGGATATGGAGGAAGCATGCTGAAAAGCTTTATAAAATACTACAAACCTCATCGGAAGCTTTTTGTAATCGATTTGTTTTTCGCTTTGATGGTAGCGTTATGCAATCTCTTTTATCCGTCTATAACAAAAAGTATAATAAGCGATTACGCGCCGAATAAGAGATTGGCGCCTTTGTTGGTTTGGTGCGGAGCTTTATTGCTCATATATATTTTAAAAGCGCTTTTGAATTATTTTATACAGCATCAAGGACATGTTTTGGGCGTTCGCATTCAAGGCGACATGAGAAGAGATATGTTCCGGCATATTCAGAAGTTGCCGTTTTCTTACTTTGATTCAAATAAGACCGGCGCCCTGATGAGCCGAATGGTAAATGATTTACAGGATATAGCCGAGCTTGCCCACCATGGCCCCGAAGATTTGTTTTTATCTCTGATAACAATGTCGGGGGCTTTTATCATGCTGTCTTTTATAAATATACCTCTTACGCTGACGGTATTCGCGATTTTACCGATAGCGGGAATATTCGCGGCGAAAAGCCGCATAAACATGAAACGTTCTTTTAGGAAAATGCGCGAGGAGACGGCGAGAATAAACGCCGAAATAGAAACGTCCATATCCGGAATTAGAATAACCAGGGCGTATTCGGGAGAATTGTATGAGCAGGAAAAATTTGACGGCGTAAACGAGGATTTTAAACGCGCGCGCGGGAATGCATACAAAGCGATAGGAATTTTCAGTTCGGGCATGGGGCTTGTGGGCGATATGATGTATTTGGCGGTGCTTGCCGCCGGAGGGCTGTTTCTATTTTTTGAAAAAATCAATCCCGGAGAGTTTGCCGCATACATATTGTACGTTGTAATTCTTATCAATCCGGTGAAAACGCTCGTGGGTATATTCGAGCAGATACAGAGTGGAATGACGGGATATATGCGGTTTCGGGAGGTGATGAGCGAGCTTCCGGAGGAAGAGAATAAAACCGCCGAAATAATTACGGACATAACGGGTAATTTGGTTTTTGACAACGTGAAATTCGGGTATGTCAAGGAGAAAGAGATATTAAAGGGATTGAGCTTCTCGGCGGAGAACGGAAAGACGACGGCTTTAGTCGGCGAATCGGGCAGCGGAAAAACGACGGTCTGTCATCTTCTTATGCGATTTTACGATATTTACGACGGGAAAATTATGTTGGGAGCAAAAAGCATAAACGAGATTACCCGCGCAAGCCTGAGAAGCAATATAGGGCTTGTGGCGCAAGATGTTTTTATCTTTGACGGCACAATAAGAGAAAATATTGCCTACGGCAGACTTGACGCGACGGATGAAGAAATACAAGACAGCGCAAAACGCGCAAGGATACATGAATTTATAATTTCTCTTCCGGACGGTTATGACAGCGTTACCGGCGAACGCGGAATAAGGCTTTCGGGCGGACAAAGGCAGAGAATAAGCATAGCGCGCGCATTTTTAAAAAATCCACGCGTTTTGATTTTGGACGAGGCGACGAGCGCTCTGGACAATACGACGGAAGCTGAAATACAATCGGCTTTGGAAGAGTTAAGCAGCGGGCGAACGACGATAGTCGTAGCGCACAGACTCTCCACGGTGCGGAACGCCGATAAAATCATCGTTTTAAAGAACGGAATCGCGGCCGAAGAGGGCACGCATGACGAACTGATAAAAAAAGGCGGACTTTACTCGCGTATGTACGCCGTGCAAAAGAAAAGCGCGGACAACATAGACGGGTAATGGAGCTAAAATTTTTATTTATCGAGAAGGTTTTGCTATTACGAATCAAAGACAATTTACAAAGAATTTAATTTAAAACGCGCAACGGATAAAAATATAAGAGATAAAAACAAAAAAGAAATCCCAATTTAATTACGGCGGAACGATTTAATTCCATTTACAATTATAACATAATCTGATATAATATACTCAAGAGATTTGAGGAAGAATGATGCTTAAGGGTTTTTTCGGGTATTACAACAAAAAGCGCAGGCTTTTTAAAAGACAAAACAGGACGTACGATAAAGGACAAACGATTTTTATCGGAGACAGCATAACCGATATGTGCAATCTTGATAAGTATTACGGCGGCTTGCCTTTAAAAGTTTATAACAGGGGTATAAGCGGTGACGTAACGCAAGGCGTTATAGATAGACTCGATGTGTCACTGTACGCGCTCGCCCCATCCGTAGTCGTTATATTGATAGGCATAAACGATGTCAATAACGACGGTCGCGACAAGAATTATATTTTGGCAAATTACGAGATTATATTAGACGAAATAAAGAAGAATCTTCCGAAATCAAAGGTTATTATTCAATCTATCTATCCGGTAAACGACGACGTACATAATATCGCAAAAAACACGGGCGTTATAATTTCTGTAAACGAGGGGTTAAAGGTGCTTGCCGATAAATACGGATATGTATACGCCGATATTTTTGGGGAGTTGGAGGATGGAAATAATCGTCTATTAAGCGCTTACGCGACAGACGGATTACATCTCAACGAACGCGGATACGAGGTAGTTTCCAAAAAATTAAAAGGGCGCTTGTATAAGGTCATAAATGAATGATTTTGTATAAAAGATATCATCGAAGTATTATATAAAAGCCGTGAGATTAGAGTATTCCAAAAGGTCTAATACGGGCGAACCGAGAGAAATTGTCTTCTTGAATATACAAACAGCCTTAAATTGCGGCGAGGATATACTATTGAAAAAGTTAAACGTAATTATCTTTTGGATTTTGTCTTTGACATGGGGCTGTATTGCTACGGCGGCGGGTATTTTGTTCTCTTTGGTAATG
>JAISQX010000007.1 GCA_031273965.1 Clostridiales bacterium | reverse complement strand
GGCTTCGTCTAACGCGCTCAAGCCGACGACCACGGGCAATCTGCCGACAAATTCGGGAATAAGACCGAATTTTATCAGATCGTCGGGTTGTATGCTCTTTATGAGAGAAGCGTAATCGGTGTCGTCGTTAGCAGCCGACACGACGTTCGAACCGAAGCCCAAGCCCGCGTTCGCGATACGCTTATTGACGATTTTATCGATTCCGACAAAAGCGCCTCCGCATATAAACAGTATATTGGTGGTGTCTATCGGTATGCACTCCTGTTGAGGATGCTTGCGCCCGCCCTGCGGCGGAACGTTTGCGACGGTACTTTCGAGTATCTTGAGCAACGCTTGCTGAACGCCTTCACCGGATACGTCGCGAGTTATGGAAACGTTCTCGGACTTTTTGGCTATTTTGTCTATCTCGTCTATATAAACAATTCCGATTTCGGCTCTCTTTGTGTCAAAATCGGCGCTTTGCAAAAGCTTTAAGAGGATGTTCTCAACGTCCTCTCCGACATAACCCGCTTCGGTTAGCGTCGTCGCGTCGGCAACCGCAAAGGGTACGTTTATTATATCCGCCAAAGTCCTGGCTAAGAGAGTTTTTCCGCAACCGGTAGGACCGAGCAACAGCACGTTACTCTTTTCGAGTTTGATATCCTCTCCCGTTCCGCCGTGCTTTATCCTCTTATAATGATTGTAGACGGCGACGGACAGGACGCGCTTCGCGTCCTCCTGTCCGACTATATATTCGTCAAGTTTCAATTTTATTTCTTTCGGGGTCGGCAGCTTGTCAAACACACCTTCCTTAGGTTTTTTCCCGTATCCCGAAATAACGGAATTACACAGCTTGATGCAATCCGAACATATATTATACCCGTTGGGACCGGCAATAAGCATTTCCGCTTCGTCGTCGGTTTTTCCGCAAAAGGTACAACTGCTCTTTTTTATATTATTTGCCATTTATTAACTCCTCAATTACCCGCGTCTTCTATATTTCGTATTCGAACGCTTAAACCTCTATTCTTTTTCGATTCTCTTATAAAATATCTTGTCGATAAGTCCGTATTCAAGGGCTTCCTCCGCGCTCATATAATAATCTCTGTCGGTGTCTAAAGTAACTTTTTCAATACTTTGATCGGCGTTCTCCGCGATTATTTCGTTCAATTTTTGTTTATGCTTCTTGATCTGCTCTGCCTGAATGACTATGTCGCTGGCTTGTCCCTGCGCTCCGCCCAAAGGCTGATGAATCATTATCACACTGTTCGGCAACGCGTATCTCTTACCTTTTTTACCCGAACTCAAAAGCAGAGCCGCCATGGACGCCGCCATACCCGTGCAAATCGTCGAAACGTCGCATCTGATGTACTGCATAGTATCGTATATCGCCATACCGGCGGAAACGCTCCCTCCGGGACTGTTTATATACAGACTGATATCCTTTTTGGGATCTTTTCCTTCCAAATAGATAAGCTGGGCGACGATTATATCCGCGGAGATATCGTTTATCTCTCCGGTCATAAATATTATTCTGTCCTCTAACAGTCTGGAGTAAATATCGTAAGATCTTTCTCCTCTTCCTGTTTGCTCAATAACCATAGGTATAAGATTAGACATGTTTCACCTCGCGTTAATATTAAAATTTTACACAATTTCCGGGCTTTTATTCGATGATAATTCTCTTTATATTGTCTGTTTTTGTAGAATTACAACATTGCGCATTTTTTATACGCAAACCGCCGATTGACTTTAGGAATAGCAGATTAAGACACTCAAAAATTCTTTGGCGGCAAACCGCGGCTTTTATTCAAATTTATTGTTTTTAAAAAGGAAATCATAAAGGCTCTCGGTCAATACTTCGTTCGCAAAGTAATCATACTCTCTATGATTGATTTTTGCTTTGTAGTCCTCCAAAGAAACCTTGTCGCGCTTTGCCATTTCGGCAAATTTTTCGTCTAATTTTTGGCTGTCGAGTTTGATATCCTCTCTCTTTATTATTTCTTCCATGACAAGGCGGGACTTGACGTTTCTTTCCGCCGCTTCTTTATAAGAGGCCTTTAAATCGTCCTCGGTCTGTCCCGAATACGCAAAAAAGTCCTTCAATTTTAAGCCCTGATACATGAGTTTGTATTCGAATTGCCTTACAAGCGATTCGCATTCTTTTTCCACAAAAGCTTCAGGGATTTCTACTTCGGTATTTTTTACTATGGCGTCGATAAGGGTTTTTTCGTCGGCGTTTTTGGCTTTTTCAACGTTTGCGGCTTCAAGCTTCTTTTTTATATCGGCTTTATATTCGTCAAGCGTGTCAAATTCGCTGACGTCTTTTGCAAATTCGTCGTCGAGCGCGGGTATTTCCTTAAACTTTATTTCATGCAGTTTCACGGCGAATACCGCATCCTTACCCTTCAATTCCTCGGAACCGTAATCGTCAGGGAATTTTACGTTTATATCCTTTTCGTCGCCGATATTCATGCCCTCGACTTGTTCCTCAAAGCCCGGAATAAACGCTCCGGACCCAAGCTCCAATTCGTGCTTTTGCGCCGTGCCGCCCTCAAATTTGACCCCGTTTACGGACCCACAGAAATCTATTATGACAGTATCGCCCTTTTGCGACGCTCTGTCGTCTACGCCTACAAGCCGCGCGCCATGCTCTTGCGCGTGCTTCAACTCATGCGTAACGTCCTCGTCCGTGACCGGAAACTCGGCTTTTTTAAGCGTTAAGCCCGTATATTGTCCCGGAGTGAAGGGCTTTAGCACCGTTACGGTGATTTTAAACTTCGCGCCTTCGTCGCCTATCTCGGTTACGTCTACTTCCGGCTGCGCTATCGGATCAATGGCTTCCTTTGACAAAGCCTCTTCGTAATACTCCGGCATTATAATGTCCAGAGCGTCCTCGTAAAAGACTCCTTTCCCATACATACCCTCTATTATCTTTTTGGGCACTTTTCCCTTTCTGAAACCCTGAACAGAAAACTTGTCTTTAGTCCTTTCGTACGCCTTGTTAACGGCGGCTTGAAACTCCTCCGTCGTAACGTCAAATGTCAAAATAAAAACATTTTCCTTACCTTCGGCCTTTTGCTTGGTATACGTCATTAAAATAACTCCTTAAAAACATTACTTAAACCATATCAGTTTGCTATTTTATCATATTTCTCATCTTTTTGCAAACAAATTAAGGCGTATCGGCAAAATATCGCACCGGTTTACGCATTAAAATTTGAGCAAAGCAAAACTAAAAGATAAAAGATACGCGAAACGACAGGCGAAACGGCTCTATAGCCGGCGAAAGCGGACTCAAAAACGCCATAATAATTCTGAAACGACAGTATCCGGTTTTTATTCGCGCTATGCGATATTTAAATTATTAAAACCATTTAAGGCATAATTTTTTGGGTAAACTCAGATAAATAAAAATTTCCTATGCTTTTTACGTTCAAACGCAACTTAATATCTCTACCGTCGATTTACACGAGGAACATATCCGCCCTCTTCATATACCTTTACCGTCTTTATATAAGGTTCTTTTCTGCATTCGGTTATTCTCAATATGACATTGTCCGTATATATCTTATCAAAAATCGCGATTTTATTGAAGCCTATTACGGTTCCGTCAAACAATTTCACCCGCTCTTTATCCTTTTCGGTCAAGATTTCAAATTTTTCCACGCGTTGCGAAAAATCCGTATCCTCTCGCAAAAGCAGCCTGTCAACGACGCGACCGCCAAAGCCGAACCGTAACTCATACTCGGAGCAAACAAGCTTTGGAGAAAAGGTCTTATCTTTCAATAAATTCTCCGCGGAAAAACCGTCCTTCGTTTCTCCCTCGTACTCGGCTGCAACCAAAGGGATTTCCAAGGCTTCTTCCTTTCTTATCAAGTCTCCGATTTCCTCCAACCGCTTCACGTCTTTTTGGGCAAAAAGCCCTCTTTTATCCGGCGGGATATTGAGAAGTAAAAGGCTGTTTCCGCCGACCGCGCCGTAATATATCCTCATCAATTTGTCAATGGACTTTACCGTAAAATATTGTAGCCGGTGATAAAACCAACCGCGCCTTATAGACACGTCCACTTCCGCGGGATACCACATAAATTCGTCGTAACGACTCAAAAATTCGCGGCTTCCCATATCTTTTTTTAGAACGTCTTCACAACGCTTTTGAAATTTTTTTGCGTCGGCGTCGGATTGTTGCTCGTTTTTCATATCG
>JAISQX010000214.1 GCA_031273965.1 Clostridiales bacterium | reverse complement strand
AAACATTATTTTTTTATTCCTATGTCCTTTCTGAAATGCATATTTTCAAACTTGATGCTTTCGATATTCTTGTACGCTTTCGCTCTCGCGTCGACTATGGATTTTCCGCATACGGTGACGCCCAAAACTCTTCCGCCGTCGGTTATAAGCTTTCTGCCCGATTTTGCCGTTCCCGCATGAAAAAGCATTACGTCGTCGTCTATATCCTTTACGGTTATCGGCAAACCTTTTTCAAATTCGCCCGGATAACCGCCGCTTGCCAGAATTACGCACACGCAACAATTCTTTTCCCATTCGATTTTTAGTTTACTCAATGTTCCGTCCACGCAAGCGTTGAAAATATCGAGTATATCGGTCTTTAATCTCGGTAAAACGACCTGCGTCTCCGGATCGCCGAAACGCGCGTTATATTCTATAACCTTAAGTCCTTCCGACGTAAGCATTAGCCCAAAATACAGTACGCCCTTAAATATTATACCCTCTTTTTTAAAGCCGTCAAGGGTCTTTTTCATTATGTTTTCCTTAAAATCCTTGGCGACGTCCGCGGTGTAAAAGCGGCTCGGAGAGAACGCGCCCATACCGCCCGTATTCGGGCCTTTGTCGTCGTCAAAGACGCGCTTATGGTCTTGCGCCGAAACCATAGGCGCGAAAGTCTTGCCGTCGGAAAATGCCAAAATCGTTATTTCGGGACCCTCCAAAAACTCTTCGATAATGATTTTTTCTCCGGACTTGCCGAACTTTTTATTTTGCATAAGCTCGTCTATGGCATGCTTTGACTCTCTCGTGTTTTCGCATACGTATACGCCCTTGCCGACGGCAAGCCCGTCCGCCTTGATGACCAAGGGATGCTTTGAGGATAAAGCGTATTTAACCGCCTCCACATAATCGTCAAATACCTCGTAGCGCGCCGTCGGTATCTCGTATTTTTTCATGAATTGCTTGGAAAACGCCTTGCTCGACTCGATTTGCGCCGCGCTTTTGACCGGACCGAACGCCCTATGTCCCCTTTCGTTAAAAAAATCTACCAGCCCGTCCGCAAGAGGATTATCGGGTGCGACAACCGTTAAACCGATATCCTTGCGCTTTTTCAAAAACTCGGCGATTTTGTCAAAGTCTCCGGATTTAATTTCGGGATAACACAACGCTATCTCGGCTATTCCGGCATTTCCCGGAACGGCATAAATTTTATTTACTTTTGGGCTTTTCTTCAACGCCCAAGCAATCGCATGTTCGCGGCCGCCGCCGCCGACTATCAAAACGTTCATTTTTTTCACCTTTTCTATAAATATTTTTTTGATTTGCGTTTTGGGAGATTTTTTCGCCAAACTCCCTTTAATAGCGTTTAGATAATCATAATATGCGGCTCTTCAGTTTTTCGTTTCAAGCCGAATAAACCGCCTTAAAGTAAAAAGTGCATATCATTACTGCCCACTAACCACGAGAGATTCAATGTTTAAAATGTCTTATTCCAGTAAAAATCATACTTATTCCGTTTTTGTCGCAAGCCTCTATACTTTCGGCGTCTTTTACGCTGCCTCCCGGCTGCACTATCGCCGTAACGCCGGCTTTCGCCGCCTCTTCCGCACAATCGGAAAACGGGAAAAAAGCGTCGGAGGCAAGAACGGCTCCCGCGGCTTTTTCGCCCGCGTGTTCTATCGCCTGTCGAGTCGCCCAAATTCTGTTGGTTTGACCTATCCCCATGCCTACCGTCGCGCCGTCTTTTGCAAGCACGATTGCGTTGCTTCTCGTGTGCTTTACCACGCTCATGGCAAATTTTAAATCTTCCAAAGCCGCTTCCGTGGGTTTTGTCTTTGTTACCACGGTAAATCCTTCGTAAACTATGTCGTCCGAAGTTTGGAGCAATAAGCCTCCCGAAACCTTTTTCATAACGACGGCGGACTTGTCTTTTAAGGCTATGTCTTCGAGTTTCAAAAGCCTTATATTTTGCTTAGTCTTCAACACCGCGAGAGCGTCCTCGTCAAAGCTTTTTGCAATGACTATCTCTATGAATATCTTATTTATTTCCTCCGCCGTTCTCTTATCAACTATGCCGTTCACGGCTATAATTCCGCCGAATATCGATACCTTATCCGCCTCGTAAGCCTTTATATAAGCCCCGTATACGTTCTCTCCCGTACCGACTCCGCAAGGATTCGCATGCTTAACGGCGACGACCGCGGGCTTGTCAAATTCTTTAAGCAACTCAAGCGCCGCGCTCGTATCGTTGATATTGTTATACGAAAGCTCCTTTCCGTGCAACTTGACGGCGTTAGTCAAAACGCCTTTGTCCGGCATAACGTCTTTGTAATACACTGCCTCCTGATGAGAGTTTTCTCCGTACCTTAAGGTATCTACCAAATCGAAACTCATTGTCAAGCTTTGCGGAAATTTTATTCCCAGCTTATCCTTTAAATAATTGGATATCAACGAATCGTATGCCGCCGTATGGGCGAACACCTTGTACATCAGGTATTTTTTGGTATCCAACGTCACGCCGCCGGTTTGTATCTCGGAAATAACCCTTTCATAGTCCCCGCTGTCGGTTATAACGGCGACGTCCTGATAATTTTTCGCCGCGGAACGCAACATCGTCGGGCCTCCGATGTCGATATTCTCCACCGCCTCGCCAAATTCGACGTCCGGTTTTGATATAGTGGCTTTGAAAGGATAGAGATTGACCGCAACTATGTCTATGGTGTTAATATTCAGACGCTCAAGCTGAGACATGTGCTCCGCGTTGCCTCTCATCGCCAACAGCCCCGCGTGAACCGCCGGATGAAGCGTTTTGACTCTGCCGTCAAGACATTCCGGAAAACCCGTTATATCGCTTATGTTGAGAGTTTTTATTCCCGCGTCTTTGAGTATTTTTTCCGTTCCCCCCGTTGAAATAATCTCATAGCCGAGCGCGTCCAACCGCTTTGCAAATTCGATAACTCCCGTCTTGTCTGATACGCTGATAAGCGCTCTTTTTTTCATGTTCATACATATTCCTTTTCGGCGCAAGAACCGATTAAAATTTTATTTTCAGTTGTTTTTATCTCGTTATTCTTATGGTTTTTTTGCCTTGTGTAAGAAGTAGGTTCGATAAGTTCTAATTTTTACACAACAATGCGACCGCCTCCGGAAGCAATTTATGCTCCAATTCCAACACTCTTTTTTGAAGGGTTTCGGGCGTGTCATCCGGCAAAACCGCCACTTCTCTCCGGAGTATTATCGGTCCGGTATCGACGCCCTCGTCGACAAAATGCACCGTGGCTCCGCTCACCTTATCCCCCGACGCGATAACCGATTCATGCACCTTTATGCCGTAATACCCCATGCCGCAATGTTTCGGGATTAGCGACGGGTGAACGTTTATTATCCGCCTATAATAACGCTTTACAAAGTTTTTTCCAAGTATGGACATATACCCCGCGAGAACTATCAAATCTATCGCGTTTTCCTCCATAAGCGCAATCAGTCCTTCTCCCATAGCCTCGGCGTCCGCATAATCGCTTTTTTTAAAGATGTAACGCTTTATACCGTTATTCTTTGCGCGCTCTATCGCGTAAGCGCTCTCGTTCCCGGAGATAAGCAACTTTATAACGCCGTCTATCGCTCCGGATTTGACGCCGTCTATTATCGATTGAAAATCCGTCCCGCTTCCGGACGCAAAAACAGCTATATTTTTCACAATACTCCCCATTACTAACGCGGAACGCGATTAGCGAATTTACGCGACCGCCCGATTTTTTTTACGGCGTTACTGTCCCGACAATTCGTCGTTCAGTTTTTTATCGTCGCTTCTTATCTTTTCGGCGAGCGTCTTTTTATATTCCTTTATCTTTTCCCTCATCCCGGGATATTTCAAGGAGAGAATCTGCACCGCTAAAAGAGCGGCGTTTTCCGCTCCGTTTATGGCGACGCACGCGACGGGTATTCCGGACGGCATCTGTACAGTCGAAAGCAGACTGTCCAAGCCGTCCATAGTCGAACTTTTTATAGGAATTCCTATGACCGGAAGAGGCGTCAAAGACGCCAGAACCCCCGCCAGATGCGCCGCTTTTCCCGCCGCCGCTATGATTACCTCAAAACCGTTCTTTTCGGCGTTTAATGCAAAGTCCGCCGCGTCTTCCGGCGTTCTGTGCGCGGAAATAACCCGAACTTCCGTTTCCGCTCCGAATTTTTTTAACATTTCGCAAGCGGGTCTTATCACGTCGAAATCATTTTTACTGCCCATAATAACGGCAACCTTTGACATATACCACCTCTTATCGCATAAAAAACAAATTTTCTATTTTTTTTTATTTGACTATTCCCTTTTTGTACATAAAAAGCGCCGAAGCGAGACTGATAACCCCCGTAACGATAATCATTGTCGATACTGAATCGTTGTTCGCAAAGTCGGGCGCCGCCACAAACGTTATAACGACAAAAATAAGAGGTATTATACCCAACTTAGGCTTCTTGACAACATATGAATATCCCAACGCCCCGAATAGCGACGGCAATATACAGACAAAGACGGGCTTTACGTTCGGATGGTTAAAAAACTCGTCCAAAGGTCCCGAAAAGACCGCGAGAAAAAATACGCCGACGCTCATAATAACCGTCGTTACCAACGCGCTTGACGCGACCGAGATAGTCGAAATAATTTCACTTTCCTTAGTTCCGCGCTTGACTCCCGTAACTTCCTGCGCATTGATTATACAAGGCAATTTAATATTGGATATATTGCCCGTGACAAAAGCGAGATATGTGGCTCCGGCGCCGATAAGCGGTACGTACATAAAGAATTCCGCGGCGGCGGTACTCCAATATATCAAAGCGACGACTCCGAATGCCGAAAGGAGCGCGCCCCACTTAGGCGCGACCCCCAAATGTATAGCTATCGCCACGGGGGTGAGTATAAAAAGCAAAAGACATGTCAAAATCCATATCCTTCCGTGCGTATGCAACTTTTTATCGTAATCGTACGTTTTTACTTTATTAGCCATAACTTAATATACCTCGTTTCTCAAAATTAATCGTTCAAATATACCTTTTTATCGCGCTCGGGCAGTATTAAGCGCCGAATATCGTGCCCAATACAAGCGAAGCAGGCACGGCGCTAACCATCCCGACAAGCATGCTTATACTCAACGAAAAGCTCTTTAGCCACGCGCGCTTTTTTTGCATGTGATAGAGAATAGCCATGCAACCTACCGACACCAACATCGATATAAAAGGTATGACGCTCGTATATGAGTCTATATGAAAACCTCCGAACGCCTCGCCTATCGCGCCGCCTATATAAGCGCCGCAGAGCGCTATAAAGACCGCCGCGGTAACGACGCCGCCTATCTCTCCTAAATCCGCCTTTTTCTTTTTTGCAACCGTTTCCGACGTCTTAAAATCGGACGCGTTCCACGTTTCGGGACCGACGCGCTCATTGTCCGCGTTTATATCCGCCGCGGTTTTATTGCGCGGTTTCTTCAATATCTCCGAGTATTTTTTCAATCCGATTATGCATAATATTTCTCCCAAAATTATTCCGACGGACATGACTATCGCTATGGTGACAAAGATTTCCGGCGTAATCTCGGCGCTGCTCAAAGCCTTTCCCGTCGCCTGTTGCGCCGCCGCGTCCGCCGCCGTCAACTCATACATAAGCGAACCGATTACGCTCAATCTCAGCCACGAAAATGGTATTCCCAGGTATTTTATAAGCCCGAACATCGTCGCCAATATTCCCGTACTGGGAAGAACGGAAAAAACGGCGCTTGATACGACCGCTTTGTTTAAGGTTTCCTTCGTCATCCCTATCCTCAGCCCTTCACGGTACGCCTTGACAAGAAAAAAAATCGCTTGCGCGCATACGGTAGCTATGACGATTCCGACTATTAAATAAATGGGACCGGTGTTAAAATACATAAAATTCTTCTCCGTTTTCGCTTTTTTTTGAGAATTGTTTAGAAACCCGAAAATCATGACAAACGCGTCTTCTTTTGGATGTTCGGAAATCTATCGTAATAAAGCTATCTTTTGTAACGGGCTTAAGAGTCTTGGCTCCCGTCTTATCGCTATTGAACGTATAATATCCGTCTGCAATTCGGGCATTCCGAAAAATCTCCCGCGTTTTTTAACTTGGTCAAGGAGTCATAAGGCAGCTCCATCCCGCAACCGGAACATTGGTTTTTGTTCACGAGTTTGACAAACACGGGAAGTTTTTTTTCGTCCCTTACAACCTTGTACGCCGAAACAATTTCCGTCGGAAGCTCGGATTTTAGCTTTGTAATTTCTTTCATAAGCTTGTTGGCTTCTTCTTTTTTTCCGTTTTTTAACTCGTCAAATTCAGCCGCCGCCTGCTTTTTCTTGTCTGTAAAATCAAGAATTACCTTTAACAGCTTGGACGAACCCGCCATAATTTCTTCTATTCTGCGTCGTATCTTTTGAACTTCCTTTTCGTTATTGGAGAGTACTTCATTAGCTTTTTCAAGTTTTTTCAGATAAAACTCATACTCGCTCAACTGATTATCGGCGGAATTTTTCATGCTTTCAATAGCCGAAATAAGCTCGGCAATGCTTTTTTCCGCTTGCGAAACGTTTTCGTTTATTCTGTCGTAGCTCGACAAAATCTCCATCGATTCGATTTCAAATTTCTTTAAGGCGTCCGCCGCTTCCGAAATGTTTTTTTGGAGCAGTTCCATTTTTT
>JAISQX010000213.1 GCA_031273965.1 Clostridiales bacterium | reverse complement strand
AACCTCGGTATCGACGACGAGTATATTTACGTCTTCACCCATTGCCAACACGTGGTCGAGTCCGCCGTAACCTATGTCGTATGCCCAACCGTCGCCTCCTATTATCCAAACGGATTTTTTGACCAGACAATCTTTTTCCTTATAAATTTCTTTTTGAAGAGGATCGGCGGAGCATCCGCAATCCTTGCAGCTTTCTATGCATTTCAGAAGCGCGGCGGAAGCCGATTTGCTTTTTTCGGCGTTGTCTTTTCCGTCCAGCCATGCTTGACATGCTTCGACGCCTTCCGTCCAGTCGCCATAGGCGGTTTTTAATTCTTCGATAAGCCCCTTTAAGCGGTCGCGTCTTTGCGCGTAAGCGAGATTGTAACCGAAGCCGTATTCCGCGTTATCCTCAAAGAGGCTGTTAGCCCAAGCCGGTCCGTGTCCCTTATCGTTGACCGTATAGGGGCAGGTGGGGGCAGAACCTCCGTAAATAGAAGAACAACCGGTTGCGTTGGCTATTACCATTCTGTCGCCGAAAAGTTGCGTTATGAGCTTTACGTAAGGCGTTTCGCCGCAACCCGCGCAAGCGCCGGAAAATTCAAAGAGCGGCTTTGAGAACTGACTTCCCTTTACGCTGTCTTTTTTGTAGACGGCGGTAGTCTCGGGGAGCGCCGCCGCATAATTCCAATTTTCATTTTGAAGGGGGCCCTGCTCCAAAAGCGGCTTCATTACGAGGGCTTTTGATTTGGACGGACAGATATTGGCGCAGTTGCCGCAACCGGTACAATCGTAAGGCGCGACTTGCATTCTGTATTCATAGTCCTTTATGCCGGTTGCGGGCTTCGTTACGAAGCCTAATGGCTTATCGCTTAATTCCGCGGCGGTGGCAAGCGTGGGACGTATGGAAGCGTGGGGACAGACAAAGGAGCATTGGTTGCATTGTATACAATTTTCGGGTATCCACTCGGGAATATTGACGGCGATGCCGCGTTTTTCGTATTTTGTCGTGCCCGTGGGTACCGAACCGTCGGCATTAAAAGCCGATACGGGAAGAACGTCTCCCTTTTGTTCGAGAATCGGCTTAACTACCGTGTTGAAGTATTCGGTAGCCGGAATTGACACGGGTTCCGCGCCCGTTGTCGCGTTTGCCCACGAAGAGGGATATTTGACTTCCTTTATGCCGGATACGGCGTTGTCGATAGCGGCGTTATTCATGTTTACGATAGCGTCGCCTTTTTTGCCGTAGGATTTTTTTATGGCGTCCTTCATATATTTTTCGGCGTCGGAGTAGGGTATAACGCCCGAAAGATTAAAGAAAGCCGCTTGCATGATTGTATTTACTCTGCCTCCGAGACCTATCTCCGCGGCGATTTTTTGAGCGTCGATAGTGTAAAATTTGAGTTTCTTTTCGGCGATAATGCGTTTCATAGAAGCGGGGAGATTTGCGTCCATATCGTTTGGGTCAAAGGTGGAATTTAAAAGGAAAGTGCCGTTTTCCTTTGCGTCGGACAACATATCGTATCTTGTCACATAAGACGGATTGTGGCAGGCGATAAAGTCCGCGTAATCTATTAGGTATGAGCTTTTTATGGGTTTGTCGCCAAAACGCAGGTGGGATATGGTTATGCCGCCGCTCTTTTTGCTGTCGTAGACGAAGTACCCCTGAGCATATTTTTCGGTATGGTCTCCGATTATTTTTATGCTATTTTTGTTTGCGCCTACGGTGCCGTCCGAACCGAGACCGTAAAACTTACAGCTGATTGCGCCCTTGGGAGCGGCGTTTATATTTTCCTTTACCTTTAAGGAAGTAAAGGTTACGTCGTCCTCTATTCCCACGGTAAAATGGTTTTTCTTGTCCTTTTTCATATTCTCATAGACGGCGTTTATCATGGACGGGTTAAATTCTTTGCTGCCCAACCCGTATCTGCCGGTGAGAACGGGGAGATTCACGTTTTGTTCTTTCAGAGCCGCCACGACGTCGAGATAAAGCGGTTCGCCCAAGGAGCCGGGTTCTTTTGTGCGGTCGAGGACGGTGATAATTTTTACGGATTTCGGTATGGCGTCGACAAAGGCTTTCGCGTTAAAAGGTCTATAGAGTCTGACCTTGATAAGTCCGGTCTTTTCGCCTTTTGAGTTGAGATAATCGACGGTTTCCTCACAAGCGTCCGCGCCGCTGCCCATAAGGACTATAATTTTATCAGCGTCCGGCGCTCCGTAATAGTCGAAGAGATTATATCGTCTGCCCGTAAGCGCAAACACCTTGTTCATTATGTCTTGCGTTATACCGGGGACGGCGTCGTAATATTTATTCGCGCCCTCTCGGTTTTGAAAATAAATGTCAGGATTTTGAGCGGTGCCTTTTTGAACGGGATGTTCGGGATTGAGAGCGCGGCGCTTGAAGTCGTCTATATCCGAGTAATCCACCAAGGTTTTTATTTCCTCATAATCTATCGCGTCGATTTTTGAAACCTCGTGACTGGTTCTGAATCCGTCGAAGAAATGAAGGAAAGGAACCTTAGACTTTAGCGTAGCCAAATGCGACACGAGAGCAAGGTCCATAGCTTCCTGAACGGAGTTTGCCGCAAGCATGGCAAAGCCCGTTTGACGGCATGCCATTACGTCCGCGTGGTCTCCGAAGATAGACAAAGCGTGCGCCGCCAAGGCTCTCGCGCTTACATGGAATACGCACGGCAAAAGTTCGCCCGAGATTTTATACATATTCGGTATCATAAGGAGAAGACCTTGACTCGCCGTAAAGGTTGTCGTAAGCGCTCCCGCCGACAGCGCGCCGTGCGCGGCTCCCGCGGCTCCGGCTTCGGATTGAAGCTCCGCAAGCTTAAGCGTCGACCCAAAGATATTTTTTCGGCTTTGGGCAGCCCATTCGTCCGCGCTTTCCGCCATCGGAGAGGACGGCGTAATAGGGTATATCGCGGCGACCTCGCTGAACGCGTAAGCTACGTGCGCCGCCGCGGTATTCCCATCGATTGTCATTTTTTTGCTCATTGATATTTGCCTCCGTTAATTACATAAAATATATCTGTTTTAATGTCAACGATTATTATAATTAATTCGAAGCTTTTTTGCAACTGTTTTTTCGCTCAAAAAAATAAATGAAAGCAAAATCTTCTTATTTTGGTTGTTTTAAGGGGGTTCAATAGGAATATTCGTGGAATTACAATTTTTTTAAGTTATTTTGGAGTGAAAATGTTTTTTGGGAGCAAAAAACGCTTGACCGAAATTAAATTTTGTATTATTATATATAAGCGCAATTTTGAAGTATTACGTTTTGTTTGGATTAGCCCCCCGAATATACGCGGTTTTTCAGATGCTTTTTTTAAAATTATCGGAGGTTTAGATATATGAAATCATATATGGCGAAGCCCGAAACTGTCGAAAGAAAATGGTATCTTATAGACGCCGAAGGACTTGTTCTCGGACGTCTTGCGAGTCGTGTGGCGGCTATTCTTAGAGGTAAGAACAAGCCGACCTATACTCCTAACGTCGACACGGGCGATCATGTTATTATAATCAATTGCGAAAAAATTGTACTCACGGGTAAGAAACTCGAACAAAAATATTACCGTCACCACACTTTGTTTCCGGGCGGATTAAAGGAAATTCAGGCAAAGACCTTGATGGGCGATAAGCCGGAAGAAGCCGTTTATCTTGCCGTTAAAGGAATGATGCCCAAAAATGCTCTCGGTAAGAATATGTTGAAAAAACTCCGCGTTTACAGGGGAAGCGAGCATATTCACCAAGCTCAACAGCCTATAGAGCTGAAACTGAATTAATCGGGAGGGAAAAAATATTATGTCAGCTGTAAAATCAAAAAAGAAGATACAATATTTCGGCACGGGCAGGCGCAAAAAAGCCATAGCGCGCGTTAGAATAATACCCAACGGTAGCGGCGAAATAACCATAAACAAAAGGACTATAGACGAGTATTTTGGTTATGATACTTTAAAATATATCGTTCGTCAGCCGCTCAACGCAATCGGTCAGTTGAGCAAGTACGATATAATCGTAAACGTTAACGGCGGCGGCTTTACCGGTCAGGCGGGAGCTATCAGACTCGGAGTTGCAAGAGCGTTGCTTATAGCCGATCCGGAGCTTAGACCCACTCTTAAAAAAGAGGGCTTTTTGACTCGCGATCCGAGAAGCAAGGAGAGGAAAAAGTACGGACTCAAAAAAGCCAGAAAAGCGCCTCAGTTCAGCAAACGTTAAAATTATCTTTACAAAAAAGATTGCCGTTTCCATGTCGGAAACGGCATTTGTTTATCTAAGGGGATACGTTTTTGAGGAATAAAACGCGAATTTGGATATTTATCTTCTTCTGCTCAACAGACCGATAAACCGCAGCAGTTGCAAGATCGATACCGCCATGGACGCTACATAAGTCAAAGCGGCGGCGTTCAAGACTTTTGAGGCGAGAACGTTCTCATCTGCGGTAAGCGCGCCCGTTTCGGTTAGAAGAGACTTTGCGCGCTTGCTGGCGTTGATTTCAACCGGAAGGGTTACGACGGTAAACACGGTATAGACGGAATAAAAAACTATTCCTATTATAAGCATCGTTTGGCTGTAAACCGCGGACTCAAAAATAATAGCGGCGATAATAAATATCATGGATGCTTTTGATGAAAAATTGACTATGGGAACCATAGCTCCGCGGGTCTTTACGGGAGCGTAATTTTTTGCATACTGTATAGCGTGTCCCGCTTCGTGCGCCGCTATGCCTATGGACGCTACGGAATGCGAATTTATGACTGTTTCCGACAGATATACGGTGTTATCGCGAGGATCGTAATGATCCGTTAGAGAACCGCGGCACGGCTTTATCATGACGTTGTTTACGCCGGCGCGCTCAAGAATAATCCGTACGGCATGCGTTGCCGTTATACCGGAAGCCGCCGAATAGGTATTGTATTTTTTGAACGTCCGACGGACATTCGTTCCGATTATTATTGATATTACTATCAATAGTATCAAAAGGATGGAAGTTATTTCATAGAACCCCATAAAACCCGCCTCATATATGCTTGCTTTTTCAATATAATAGTATCA
>JAISQX010000045.1 GCA_031273965.1 Clostridiales bacterium | reverse complement strand
CCGCAACCTTGTAGCTTTATTTTTTGCGGCATCATTTTGGTTAAATTCTGTCTTTTGCGCCTTTTAACGTAGCTCCGCTACGCCCTAAGGCACAAAAAGGTCAAAATTTATCTCAAAAGACCGCTCGCAAAAATCTCAAATTAATTATTCCGCAGCCTCTTAGTAAAATTTTTCTCTAATTAATTAAATTGTTTTTTAAAACGGGAGATAGCGTAATGACGGTAACCGGACATATATTCGGGTATTATTATATCTGCAAACGAAAGGTCTGGTTTGCGGCGCACCGTATCAATATGGAGAACGGGAGCGAATTAGTCGCGTTGGGTAAGCTGCTTGACGAGACGTCGTACAAAAGAGAGGAGCACGGAATCTCCGTCGAGGACTTTATGAATATCGATTATCTAAAAAATAATATAATCCACGAGATAAAAAAGTCGGATAAGCAATCGGAATCGTCGGTAGCGCAAGTAAAGTTTTATCTTTATCATCTGCATTTGCGCGGGTTAGATTTGAAGGGCAGATTGGATTTTCCTTTGCAAAAAAAATCCGTCGAAGTGCTATTAGACGAAAAGGATCTGAGGGAAATTCCCGAAACAATTAAAGAAGTGGAAAGAATTATCGACGGTAAACGCGCGCCGGACGTCGCGAATATAAAAGCCTGCAAGGCGTGCGCATATTATGATTTGTGCATGATTTGAAGGTCGATTAAAGGAAGCGTTTTATGCAAGAGAGCTATTATATTTTTTCGAACGGTGAAATAAGCCGAAAAGACAACACGCTGCGTCTTTGCACCGAGGAGGGGCACACGGCGGATATACCCATAGAAAAGGTATATGACATACATATTTTCGGGCAGGTGTCGCTAAACTCCGCGCTTTTGAATTTGTTATCAAAATACAATATTACCTTGCATTTTTATAACTTTTACGAGTATTACATAGGTAGTTTTTATCCTAAGGAAGAAAATATATCCGGCGCGGTCTTGGTTCTGCAAGCGGAGCATTATACGGACAATGAAAAGAGATGTCTGTTGGCAAAAAAGTTTGTCGCGGGAAGCGCGGAGAATATTATGAGAAATATAAAATATTATAATTCGCGCGGACGGAATTTTCAAGAGGATATTGATTTTATATCGGCAATGAGTTCTTCTTTATCTCAATACGACACGATTCAATCGATTATGGGCGCGGAGGGAAACATAAGAAAGAAGTATTATTCGCTATGGCAGGATATAATAAACCGCGAGGTGGATTTTGAAAGACGCGTAAAGCGTCCGCCCGACAACATGGTAAACGCGCTTATTTCGCTTCTCAACAGCATTTTATATGCAAAGACCGTCAACGAAATATATAGAACGCAGCTAAATCCGTCCATAAGTTATTTGCACGAACCCTTTATAAAGCGTTTTTCACTTGCGTTGGATATTTCCGAGATTTTTAAACCGCTTTTGGTGGATAGATTTATCTTTTCTTTGCTGAACAAAGACGAAATAGGCGAAGACGATTTTACGGAGGGCACGGGCGGAATAAAGCTTAAGGACGCGGCGTTTAAAAGCGTTTTAAAAAAATTCGACGACCGTTTAAAGACGACAATATTCCACCGTTCGCTCAAACGCGATGTTTCATATAGATATTTAATAAGGCTTGAGTTATATAAATTGGTAAAACACTTGATAGGAGATAAGGAGTACGAGCCTTTTAAAATTTGGTGGTGATAAATCCGTAAGGTCGGATTTATTGGCGAACGATGCGAATATGTGATATAGCCGTTATAATAAATATTGCGGAGGTAAAAAGCCGTGTATGTGATATTGGTGTACGACATAAGAACCACGGAGGATTATGCGAGAGTTTCCGGACGCGTGCACAAGATATGCAAAAAGTTTTTAACGCACGTTCAAAATTCAGTTTTTGAGGGCGAATTAAACAAGGTTCAATATGCCGACTTGAAGAAGCAATTAAAAGATTATTTGAGAAAGGATACGGATTCCTGCATAGTTTTTAGCGGAAACAACGAAAAGTGGTTGCAAAAGGAATTTTTGGTGGAGGAAGACGATAAGACGTCAAATTTTTTGTAAGCTGGAGTCGGTCATCAATACGATAGCTTTTTATGTAAAATTAAAGCGGCGTAAAAATGCGATATTCAGTCAAAGGCGGTAGTCTTTTTTGAAGGTCTAAATCTCAATATTACAGCAATCTACTAAAATCCCCAATTATATATAAATTTCATATATGATTTTATCCGGTAAATAAATGTGATGGATATTTTAATTTTAAAGGCGTGAATATTGCCGAAACGATAGATGAAGAGAGTAAAAGACGCCGCCATAAGCGTCTTTTATCAAGCTTTGAAGTTCGTAGGCTGTCGTTCGGTAAATTATTTTGCTGAAAAATACGGAAAACACTATACCAAACATACATTTTTGTGCTATAATAAAATAACCGGTGGTTTTTACGGATGCATTCCGTCACGAATATCGGAGAAAATATACGGGGGTTTTGACCGATTTTAGTATTTTACGGACATGCCCTAAAGAGAGAATTATGAAGAAGTATAATATCGAATTTGATTGCCAAACGATAGATAATGTAAGTTACAATCATTGTTTCAGCGATATCGCTCTCGTACGCCGTCTTTACATAAATAATGCGGGCGATAAGGATATCGAAAACGTTGTGTTGGAGATTTTTGGCAGTCCCGAATTCATATTGACTTATTCGCAGGAATTTGAGGTGATAAAGAGCAACAGCACGATAGCCGTCGATCCGGCGGAGATCAAGCTGTCGCCGGTTTACCTTTCCGGTCTGAGCAATAAGTCAAAGGGAAAAATTACCGTAAGACTACTAAAGGAAAAGACGGTTATCGCCGAATTTGAAAAGGAGATAAACGTCCTGGGTTATTACGACTGGGATTACAAAGAACCGGAATTGCTTTCGGCGTTTGTTCGTCCGAAAACCTTTGCCGCGGTCAAAATATTGAAGGACGCGGAGGGCGTGCTCAACAAATGGAAACTCAATTCGGATTTTACGGGATATAAACTCGCCGATAAGACGAAGATAAGAAATATCGCCGCCGCGGTTTTTACCGCGATGCAAAACCTCGGACTTAAAGTAATCGATACAAAAATAGAAGACGGAATATATACTTTTAAAAATCTCAGCAAAATTTTAGAGACAAAAGAAGCGTCGCTTGCCGACGCTATGCTTCTGTACGCTTCGGCTTTGGAAGCGGCGGGTATAAATACCGTGATAGTTTTTAACGAAAAAAATATTTTTTCCGGTTTGTGGCTTATAGATAACTGTTTTGACGAAACCCTAAGCGACGATTTGACGAATATAAGGAAAAGGCTTGTAAGCGGAGCCAACGAGATAGTCGTCTTTTCAACGGACAAACTCTTCACCGAAGCGCTCAGCTTCGCCGGAGCGGAAAAGACGAGCCTTTCGGCTTTTAACGGGATTGACGGCGCGTCGATTATCGATATCAAGCGCGCGCGCGCGGGGATACTCCGTCCGCTTCCCGAGCGCGTCTTGACGTCCAAAGGCTATGATATTCTCGAAGAGGAGGATTTGCGCGGCGCGGCGCCAAAAAGTATTGTCGAACTCGGTCAAAAGCTCAGTCTTGATTATAAGCTATCAAAGAACAAGCAGTGGGAGAGGCGGCTCTTGGATTTGAGTCTAAGAAACACGCTTTTAAATTTTCGCCCCGGTAAAAACAATATGCACGTATTGTCCGTAGACGTAAATGAAACGGTAAAAAACTTTACCTTTGAGAATGAATTGGCGGTTAACGAGGTTCCGCAAGACGTAAAAGCTCTTTTGGGAGAAAAGACCGAAAGTTTTGATATTATCGCAAAGCTAAAGCCGTTGCGCGAATTGGTTCAAATAGAGTTTAAGCACAAAAAGCTCAGAACGTTTGAAAACTCAAAAGAACTGATAAACAAACTGAATATTATATACAGAAGCGACAGGGTAAACCAAGAGGAAACCGGCGCCGGCACGGTCTATCTTGCCGTCGGTTTTTTGAAGTGGTTTGATAATTACAGCGATATTCCAAAATTCGCGCCTTTGATTTTGTTCCCCGTCAATCTCATAAAAAAGACGGTGGGCAGAAATTATACGGTTAAATTTAAAGAGGACGAATTCAGCTTTAACACCACGCTTTTGGAGTTTTTGAAACAGGAGTTTTCCATAGACATAAGAGCTTTGAACGAGATGGCAAAGGATAACGTCGATATCGAAGGCGTCTTTTCGCGCCTTAAAAAAGAAATTATGCATATGAAAAACTGGGACATTTCCGACGACATATATCTTTCGTCGTTTTCCTTTACGCGTTACGTCATGTGGAACGACGTGCATAACCGCATCGATAAGATGAAAGAAAACGATATTATAAAAGGGCTTTTAAATAATAAACTTGACAAATCAAAAAAGGATTTGGCTTTGGACGCTTCAAATCCCGACGCCGATTTTGAGGCGAAGGATATCATGCTGCCTTTGTCGGCGGATTCGTCGCAAATAGAGGCGGTTATAGCGTCCTGCTCCGGAAAAAGCTTTGTGCTGCACGGGCCTCCGGGAACGGGAAAGTCGCAGACGATTACAAATATCATAGCCAACGCCATAGCCGGTGAAAAAAGAGTGCTTTTCGTCGCCGATAAGATGGCGGCGTTGTCGGTGGTTAAAAAAAGGTTGGACGATATAGGGATAGGCGAATTTTGCTTGGAGCTTCACAGCAACAAAACAAATAAAAACGATATAACCGAAAGGCTTCTGAATAATCTTTCCTATGAAAAAATAAGCAGAAATCCCGAATTTAAAACCAAAAGCGACGAAATCAAGGCTTTGCGCGCCGATCAGAATAAGATTATAACGGCTCTTCACAAAAAGCGTTGGCTCAATCTTTCTCTGTACGACGGCATAATAAGATATCTGGAAAACGCGGACGCGTCGGACAGCCTTGTCATTGAGAATAGCTTTTATGATAAGCTTACGGAAAAATCGTTAAAAAATTACGAGTCTATGCTTGAACGCTTGGCGGCTGCCGCGGCGGAATGCGGAGATATCTATAAGAGTCCTTTTAAAGACATAGGGCTTTTGTCATATGAAAAAAATACCAAACAAGCGGCGGTCAACCACCTTAAGCTAAAAATAGAACAGCTTCGTTACTTAAAAGAGATTGCGTCTATGTCGGCGGGACTTTTTGACAAGCGCGTAAGAAAATTTAACAAGGAACGCCTAAAAAACCTTTATGAGTTTACAAATATTCTTTTAAAAATTCGAGAGGATTTCTTTATCAACAACGAACATGAATTGGTAAGAGCCGAGTTTTTGACGAAGTTTAAAAGCGTGCCAGCGGTGGACGGTAAGGAAATTGAGTCGGAATTGAAAAAAGGTTTTGGAATAAGACGCTCAAAAATCTTAAAGCACGCCTACAATATTCTCGATGACTTAAAGAAATTTAAGATGAAAAGCTATGAAATAGAGGATTATTTGAGCTATTTGCCCAAAATCTGCGGCGCCGTGGACGTAAAAGGAAAAGAGAGCTTTCAAGGCGTTATAGACAGATACGGCATATTTTCTTTTGTCGAAAAGATATACACAACATTCGATAGGAGCATAATAGTCGACGCCATATTCGAAAATCTTTCGTCGGAGCCGGTTATTCTCCGTACTTTTAAAGCCGCATACGAAAGCTATGCTTATACTGACGAGCAATTCGACGCTTTTTTTGCGGCGCGCAACGAGGTAAGCGAGGGAGAGAGCGATTATTTTGATTTTATGATATCCAGAGCCGACGCGCTTCTTGACAATATAGACCTTTTGAGCAGCTTTGTGTCCTTGACCAGGCTTAT
>JAISQX010000010.1 GCA_031273965.1 Clostridiales bacterium | reverse complement strand
TTCTCCTTTCCTAGGCTTTCTCCCCACAGCTGGCAATACCAATCCGCCATGTACTTAAGGCTGTCGGCATACGGCATCATTACGGAAATATTCTTGCCTTTTTTTATGGCTATGTACTGCATCGCCGCGCTCATAAGGGCGGAATTTTCAAATATTCCGTCATTACCTACCGCCGTTTCGTTCATATTCCTCGCGCCCTCTAGCAACGCGTCGATATCGATACCTAATACCGCCGCGGGTAACAATCCGACGGGGCAAAGCTCGCTAAAACGCCCTCCGACGCTTGCGGGAATATGAAACGTCTTAAACTTATTTTCCTTGGCAAGCTTGACAAGATTTCCGTTTTTGGCGTCGGTGGTGGCTATTATATGCTTGTGCCATTGATCTCCCAGCTTCTTTTTAAGTATATCCGATATTATAAGGTACTGACTCATGGTTTCGCTCGTCGAACCGCTCTTAGTGATGACGTTAAAAACCGTCTTTTTTACGTCTATAACGTCCAAAAGAGCCGCCATTCTTTCGGGATCGACATTGTCTTCGACAAAAAATCTCGGCGCTTTTCTCTTTCTCTTGGAAAGGTCGTTGTGCCTAAGATGACACAGCGCGTTAAATACCGCATAAGGTCCCAGCGCCGAACCGCCTATGCCTAAGATGACAAAATTTTCATAATTGTCTTTTATAGCTTTTGCGGTTTTTTTGATATCCTCTACGATCGCGTCCTGGTTGTAAGGCAATTCCGTCCAACCCGCCATGCCCTTTCCGCGTCCTTTTTTATAGGACTCCGCCGCTTCCTTTACAAGCGGCTCCAAGAGCTTTAAATCGCGCAAGGTTATGCCCTCTTTGTCTCCGACAAAAGCCGACATCATGTTGTTAAAATCCACTCTGATAGGTTTTTTTAGTTCTGATTTCATTTATATATCTCCTTTTATTTAACAAATTATTATTTAACCGCAACGCGGTATCGACGGATAACGTCGCCGAATCGTTCTTTATTTGGATTTTTCAAGGCATTCTAAAAGATACTCCCGCCCGCTTACGATTTCATCATAAGAATCGTAATCTTTGCTGTAGAGCTCCATCAAAACCGCTCCGTCATAATCAAAATCTTTCAAAACCTTAAAAAAAGTCACAAAGTCAAAAACTCCCCGCCCGGGCACGCAAAGTCCGCCGTTCTCGTCATAGTCGCATACGTGTACATTCACAAGTCTGTCGCCCATAGCTTTCAGATATTCAATATATGGAATTTTTGACTGCATCGCCTGTTTTATATCAAGACACGCTTTTATACTCGGACTTTCTTTTTTTAATTTTTCAAAGTACTCCGGTAATGAAAAGTACGTCCAATGCACGTTTTCATAGGCAAGTTCGGCGCCGTATTCCTTTATTATCGCGCACAGTTCTTCGGTTCTTTTTCCCAAAAAAGCATAATCAAATCTGTACGGCGTACGCTTCAAAAGCGCGGGACCGTGAAAAGTATAATAACGCGCGCCCATAGTCTTTGCCGCATAGCACAACTTGCGATAAAAGTTAATAGCGTCTCCGAACGTTCGCGGATTAACGTTGTATAATTCCGGCTCGTACTGCTGATTAAGCGAATGTACGGAATAAGCCAAAACGCCGCTTTCCCTCCGCCTTGTATCTATCATATCCACAAATGACTTCTCATATTCCGAAAAGGTGGTCAAAAAAACTTCGGCGGTATCAAAACCGAGACGCTTCATCACTTCGAAAGAATCTTCCGTAACGTCCTTGTTAAAAAAAGACGCGCTGCTGATGCCTATTGTCATCTGCCTTCCTTTTAAAATAAACCCGATAAAAAATCCTCTTCGGCTTTAATCGTATCTTTTTTTTAAAATCCTATAATATTTCAAAAAGATTTTATCATATCATATCCCAAAAGTCAAACAACGGTCCCCGGATTTTTAAAACTAATCTTTAGGCGCTTGCGTTTTTAAATGCGCAAAAAGAGGTATTTTACCGGTAAGCGCCGTTAAGCGTATGCGGTTTATATAGCGCTAATACCACGAGTGCGATTAGAAAAATTAAGCGACTCAAATCGGCTTCTGTGTCTTTTTATCATAATATAAAGCTTTATTCTCATCAAAAGTCAAGTTTATAACGTCTTGATTTTCAAGCAAAAACTCCGTTTCAAAATCCGCGGGATATTCCGCGTCAAAATAAGAATACTCTCCGTCGGCGTTCAAAAAATGCAGTATGTTTTTGTCACCGGCTTTAGACGCTCCTATAAACTTTCCTCTCGCCGTAGGCTTGGCGTATTCCGTTTCGGCTATCCTCAAATCTTTCTTTTTTACGACGGCAAATCTTGCTTCCTCCTCGATTATATTCATATCAAAAAGCTTGCAGATATACAAGTCCTCAGGCAGGCGTTCCATTTCGCTTAAGCTGCCGTAAGCGCTCGTATATCCATAGTTTAGCACTAAGGTTTTAAAGTTTAAATAACACGCCTCGAAAAAATCGTCGGTCGAATAAATGACCGCGCCGCTTTTGTTTCTTAAATACGTCAAAATCTTTAAAAGCAACGCCGTCTTATCCTCTTTGGATAAGCCTTTAAGCGGATTGTCCAATAAATACAAATTGGCTTCGCGCATAAGACATCTAACCGCCGTAACCGTCGCTTTTTGAGTTTCGGTAAGATCGCCGTATGTCTTAAAAAACAAATGCGAAATATCAAAAACGCCGTCGGCTTCTTTTAATTTGGACTCGAACGCTTTTTTATCCGCACCCCTCAGTTTAAATGAAAAAAAGAGATTTTCATATACGGAACGCCGCGATTTGAACGCGTCGGAAAACGTCATGGAAAAGTTTCTGTCCTTTAAGGATATTTCCGATATATTTGTTCCGTTTAATAAAATCTCGCCGCCGCTTATATCCGTGAGTCCTGCGACGACTTTTAAAAGCGACGTCTTTCCGGCGCTTTCAACGCCGAACACCGTCATCTTTTCATTTTTTTTAAGCGAAAAATTTACACGGTTTAGCGCATTGCCCCCGTATAAATATTTTTTTTCTATATTTTTCGAACTCAAGTATTCCATACTGTACTCATTCTTGTAATACCTATCGACGTTTAATACCGCGCAATATTTTGTTGCGCAATTACTTCCGGCGCTGTTGCTTAGACTTTACGTCAAAAGATACGTAGACTTTTTAGAACTTTGTTATAATTTTAGGGTCGGATAATAGTTCGCCTTATTTTAAGCGTCCCGCCTTCCGGTAATATGCTTGAATCTGCTGCGATTGTTTTTTATACGTTCGCATGCAATTCGTTATACAATAAACTCCTCCGACTTAAAGCTTGAGTAATACCTGCCCGTATTAGCGATAAACCTCAACACACAATAATCCGGGTCGGTCACGCCTCCTTTATAATACGCCGTATCGCCCGTTCGCCAAATCGCCTATTTGCTTTCGGCATCTTCCAAAACATCCATTACGCCTCTTAGCATTACCCCTTGAAAAAAACGTTTGTCGCAAAAATAAACGCACGCGTTAGGATTTGTCCTATATTGAGATACTCTCATGGAGGATGTGTTCGTTGTAAAATAAAGGATACGGATGCCGTCGCGCTTTCGCGGAGTATACATAGCCTTTATATTAGGAAAACCGTTCTCGTCCACAGAGCCGACAAAAGCCGCCCCCGATTTGTCTATTAAATTGCCTATAACTTTTTCAAAATCTCGCATATATTATTCCCATCACGCATTCTTTTTAAGTGCATTTCAATCCGTGTAAAACGGGTGATTTTTTCGGTCAACCGACAACCATAAATTTTTAAATTCCTATTT
>JAISQX010000198.1 GCA_031273965.1 Clostridiales bacterium | reverse complement strand
CGGGCAATATTTTCGACGCGTCGCCCAATATATTCGTTACGTTCCCTATTCCGTTTTGACGCATCAGTTCGTCGGCGTCCGACACCGCGTTCTCCATTATCTCTATGCCATAAACCTTTTCGGCGTTTTTTGACAAAAACGCGGTCAAAAGACCTCCGCCCGAATACGCGTCGATTATGACGCCGGAATCCTTTGACAACTCGATGACTCCCTTATAGATGAGTTCGCGCACGGAATCGTTCACTTGCATAAAGGAGAGCGGCGAAACGTTCGCGTTTATTCCCGAAGCGGTATATGCGACCCGCTCACGTCCGTATAGAGTTCTTATATTATCTCCGAGTATTACGTTTGTTTTTTTTGTGTTGACGGAGATATGAAGCGAAAAATCTTCGACAGAGTATTCTAAAATCTTGATTAATTTAGAATACTCCGGGAGTGAATTTCCATTTATCACAATCAATACCGACACATGTCCGTTAATTTCTCTCGCAACGATATGGCGTATTATTCCGCTGTTATTCTTCTCTTCGTATGCGGGAATATGAAACTTTTCCATATATTCCCTTACGGCTCTCACAACCTTTTCCGCCCACTCGCCGTGAAGCAGGCATTTTTCGATATTGACAATTTTATGCGAATTTTTCTCAAAAAAGCCTATTACGGTCTTTCCCCGCGCGTCTTTTGATACGGGTATTTGCAATTTGTTGCGGTAACTAAACTGCTTTTCTCCTCGATTGATTGGTAAAAAATTAATTTTAGAAATATCAAGGAGTTTTGAAAAGGTGTCCTTTAATATCTTTTCCTTATGCTCAAGCTGCCTTTCATATTTCAGATGCAGCGCGTCGCATCCTCCGCATACGCCGTAATATACGCACGGCGATTTTACGCGGTATTCCGACGCGCAAAGTATATCTTCCGCCTCGGCAAATGCGTACTTTTTGTTTATATGCCCTATTTTTGCCCGAATCCGCTCTCCGCAATCGGCAAAGGGCACAAAGACGACTGCGCCTTCACTCCTTGCGACGCCCTCAAAATTACAGCCTATATCCGCTATTTCAAGCTCTATTATATCGTTTACTTTCATTCTCGACCTATAAAGCTCTTGTATATGGCGTTAATCGCTTTTTCATAATCAACAGTATCAACGGCAACGATTATATTTAACTCGCTGCTTCCCTGGTCTATCATCTTGATATTGACGTTCTCGTCAGAAAGCGCCGTAAAAATTTTCGTCGCCGTGCCCGTCTTATGCGCCATTCCGTGACCTACGACCGCGATAAGCGACAGTCCCGTCGAAACGCCGATTATATCCGGAGTAACGGCGTTAGAAATCTCTTGCAATAGTTTTTGAGACGGGATTTTGAACTCGCTGTCGGCAAGCACTATACTCAACGTATCTATGCCCGTCGGCATATGCTCAAAGGAAATATTATATTTTTCCAGAACGGAAAGCACCTTGCGTACAAAGCCTATCTCGTTGTTCAAAAGAGATTTTTCTATATTTATTACCGAATATCCCTTTTTTCCGGCTATACCGGTTATAACCCTGTCGCCGTGTTCTATTTGCGCCGCCGGACGGATAAAGGTGCCGACTTTTGTCTTGTCAAACGTATTTTTAACGTTTATCGGAATCCCCGCTTTTTTTACCGGAAAAATAGCCTCGTGATGAAGCACGCTGGCGCCCATGTAAGACAATTCACGAAGTTCCTTATATGAAAGAACGTCTATCAATCGAGGGTTCTTGACTATCCTCGGATCCGCCGTCAAAAAGCCGTCCACATCCGTCCAATTCTCGTATACGCAGGCGTTTGCCGCGCGCGCGATAATAGAACCGGTTACGTCCGAACCGCCGCGCGAGAACGTGACGATACGGTTTTTTTCATCCGAACCATAAAAGCCCGGAATTACGGCGTTTTCTAACTTTGACAACGCTTTTGCCGCCAAAACATTCGTTTTTTCACTGTCAAAATTTTTTTCGCCGTCAAACTTTATTATCTCTTTTGTGTCCAAAAAATTAAAATTCAAGTATTTTGCAAGTATAAGCGCGCTCAAATACTCTCCGCGTGAAGCGGAATAATACGGCGCATCGGACGCCTTTATTTCCCTCTCGATTTCAGCGTAAATATCCTTTAAATCAAGCGCGACGCCAAGGTCTTTTATAATTTCGTCATACCTGGCTTTTATTTTACCAAAGACCGCCGAAAAAGCTTTACAATCGGACTTTGTATCGTAAGCCTTATACAACAAATCGGTTATCTTTTCATCGTCTTTAAATCTCTTTCCCGGAGCGGATACTACTATAAAGACTCGCGTAGGGTCGCTCTTTACTATATCCTCTACATCTTTTATGGAATCGGCGTCCGCCATAGACGTTCCGCCGAATTTGCATACTTTTTTATTCGCTAAGATCATAATACCTTATATCCTCTTAATCAATTTACATTCCAGATAGTATCTCTTTTCCTCGGCTTCCCCCATAGAAAAGGCTTTTTTGGGTAAGACTCCATTATTAATGACGTAAGGAAAAAGCTCGGATTTTTTTATGGACGGCATGAGTATTCCCAAGCCTCCCGAATTTTTTACGACTTCCCTCAAATGTTCTTCTCCGTGTATATAATCTACGGAGCTACGCGGATTACTCTTTAAATACTCCTCGATATAGGTCTGTATATCTCTTATCGCGGTTGCAGAATTTGCATCGGCGTTTATAAGAAATTCCTTTTCGCTGTCGAATACCTTTACCCTGCCTTCCGCGTTTGACAGCCCCTTAAGCCCCTCACAAAAATCCGCTCCGGCATTGAATACGACCCTGTGTATCGGCTCGAATTTTAACGCGTCGTCATAGAGATTCATAAGCTCTACAAGCGCATATTTTGCCGGATGACTTTTTTGTTCCTCTTCCGTAAGCTCGGCTTTTAACTTTTCCCAACAGGCTTTTGCCGTCGCAAGCGAATGGTTGCCGTCGCCGACGGCAAAAAGAAAATTGCTCCCGTCTACGCCGTATTTGTCCTTTAAAAGCTCCTTGTCCGCAAGCGCGTAAATGTTTTTTAAAATCTCCTCGGCATTATCCGCGATATACCCCTTAAGCCGTCCGCCGTCTTTATTTAGCTCAAAATCATAGAGCTTTTCCAGATTGCCGCGCCTCTTTGCAATCGGTTCTATAACCGTTTTGTCCGCATCATCCGTCAACAATATTATATGCGGAATCTCCATTAAAGCGTTTTCGCGAATCTTTATGCGCACCGGCAACCGCTCCAATATAGTCCCTTCCGTCGCTTTTATATAAGCGTCGTTAAACGGTTTAAAATCATAAGCGTCCAAATCGACGCAAACCATAAGTCCAAAACGCGGAACGGCGGAATACTTTGTAGTCCGCTCCACTAAAATAAAGGCGTTTACGGAACGGAAAATTCCTTGCTCCAAATACCTTTTCATATTCTCGTTTATTCGGTCTATCCGCGCGTTTTCGTCCTTCCCGAGGAATATTTCGGGATATACGATGTGATACGCGCCGTATTCGCCTCTTGTCATT
>JAISQX010000142.1 GCA_031273965.1 Clostridiales bacterium | reverse complement strand
ATTTTCTCAAAACCGAATGAGGTCTGCCGCAGATTTGACATCTGGTGTATTCTCTTACGGCAAATTTTTGGGTCTTTTGTTGTTTGTTTATAATAGCTTTTTTAGCCATATCTCAATCTCCTATTTTGCAAAGGGCAATCCGAGTAGCTTCAACAGCTCTTTTGCCTCTTCGTCGGTTTTTGCTGTGGTTACGAAACAAATATCAAATCCTCTTATCTTCTCGATCTGGTCGTAGACAATTTCCGGGAATATAAGTTGCTCTTTTACGCCCATCGTGTAATTGCCTCTTCCGTCGAAAGACTTGGGCGAAACGCCCTTGAAGTCTCTGACTCTGGGGAGAACTACCGATATGAATTTATCCGTAAAGGCGTACATTCTATCGTTTCTCAAAGTAACCTTTGCTCCGATATTCATGCCCTGCTTTACTTTAAAATTAGCCACGCTTTTTTTTGCCGCGGTAATATAGGGCTTTTGCCCGGATATTTGCCTCAATTCCTCAACCGCGGATTGAACGCTCTTTGCGTTGTCCTTGATATCGCCATAGCCCATATTGATGACGACTTTTTCGAGTTTGGGCACCTGATTTATGTTTTTATATCCAAAATGCTTCATAAGAGCCGGTATGACCGTTTCTTTGTATTGTTTTTTTAAGCGGTTTTCCGCGGCTATAGAAGGCTCTTTGCTTTCGACCGTTGCGGTCTTTTTTGTATCTGCCATTTAAACTAACCCTCCCTTATTCCTCGGCGGAGTCTTTATCGGCTTTTCTGCCGACTTTTCTCTTCACCTTGGTTTTTCCCGCGTTTTTCGCCTGAGTCGGCTTCGGCGACTCCAATACGGCGCCGCATTTTATGCATACTCTGACTTTCTTTTTCTTGCCGTCGGCTTCGATTTCCTTATGCCCGACTCTCGTGGGCTTATTACATGCCGCGCAAATCGGCATTACGTTGGAAATATGCACCGTTCCCGCCTGCTCTACAATTCCACCCTTGTCCTGAGCGCGCTTTGGTTTTATATGTTTTTTTATCTTCGGAGCGCCCTCGCCTTCGAGGGTAACTCTTCCGTTATCATAGTCTACGGCGACCACCGTTGCGGTCTTGTCTCTTTGCTGAGCCTTTCCCGTAATGACCATAACCACGTCGCCTTTCTTTACGTTAGCTTTCATTGTCAGTCCTCCTTACAGCACTTCCGGAGCAAGAGAGATTATCTTCATATAATCCTTTTCTCTCAATTCTCTCGCTACGGGGCCGAATATTCTTGTGCCTTTAGGCTGTTTTTGGTTGTCGATGATTACGGCTGCGTTATCGTCAAACTTTATATGCGTCCCGTCTTTGCGCCTGATGCCGTAATGCGACCTGACAATAACGGCTTTTACGACGTCGCCTTTTTTTACGACGCCGCCGGGAGTGGCGGTCTTTACCGAAGCGACTATTACGTCGCCTATATTACCGCTTCTGCGGAATGAACCGCCAAGCACTCTTATACACATTATTTCCTTTGCGCCCGTATTATCGGCCGCCTTTAGACGTGTCTGTGGTTGTATCATAGCCGCCTCCTTATTTAGCCTTTTCGATTATTTCAACGAGTCTCCAATGCTTATCTTTGCTTATTCTTCTCGTCTCTTCGACAAGTATTTTATCGCCGATATTCAACTCGTTATTTTCATCGTGGACTTTGAGCTTCTTGGTATTTTTAATAGTTTTTTTGTAGAGCGGATGCTTGTAGCTTTGAGTAATCGTCACAACGGCGGTTTTTTCCATCTTGTTGCTGGTTACTATGCCGGTTCTGCTCTTCCTTAAGTTTCTTTCGGTTGCTTCAGACATTTTTGAATACCCCTTTTACTTAGATTTCTTAACGGAAGCTTTTGGCTCTACCGAAATGTTGAGTTCTCTTTGACGGAGAACGGTTTTTACTCTCGCTATATCTCTTTTGGTATCTACGATGACCAAAGGATTTGACAGCTGATTTGTCGCATGCTTAAAGTGTAACGCGTAAAGCTGAGCTTTAAGCTCCTTGAGCTTAGCGGTAAGCTCGTCGTTATTCATAACAAAAAATTCTTTAGCATCCATTTACGCTTCACCGCCTTCCGAAATATTTTGTTTATCCATATTTTTTAAGTCTTCCTTCTTGACAAATTTACATTTAATCGGAAGCTTGTGCATAGCAAGTCTTAACGCCTCTCTTGCGGTTTCTTCGGAAACTCCGGACATTTCAAACATGATTCTGTCGGGTTTGACCACGGCGACCCAGTACTCGGGAGAACCTTTTCCGCTGCCCATGCGGGTTTCCGCCGGTTTTTTGGTGACCGGCTTATGAGGAAAGATATCAACCCAAACCTTTCCGCCTCTTTTTATGAAACGCGTCATGGCTATACGCGCGGCCTCTATCTGGTTAGACGTTATCCAAGCCGGCTCCAAAGCCATAAGTCCGTACTCGCCATAGGCAAGCGTATTTCCCGAATGCGCGCGACCTTTCATTCTGCCGCGCATAACGCGACGTCTTTTTACTCTTTTAGGCATTAACATTTTGGTTGCCTCCTTCTCTGACGTTTAAGGTCTTTTGGAGAATTTCCCCTTTGTAAATCCAAACCTTAACGCCTATTACTCCGAATGTTGTATGGGCTTCGGCGAAGCCGTAATCTATATCCGCTCTCAAAGTATGGAGAGGTATAGACCCTTCGTGATAATGTTCGCTTCTGGCTATTTCCGCTCCGTCAAGTCTGCCGGCGACCATGGTCTTTATACCCTTGACGCCCGCCTTTACGGCTCTCTGCATAGCTTGCTTCATAGCTCTTCTGAATTGTATTCTCTTTTCAAGCTGAGCGGCGATGTTTTCCGCGATAAGCTGCGCGTCCGTATCCGGACGTCTTACTTCCATAATGCTTATGCTTATTTTTGTCGTCTTATTTTTGCAAAGACCTTCAACCTCTTTTTTTATGATTTCCACGCCGGCTCCGCCCTTGCCGATGATAACGCCGGGTCTCGCCGTAAATATCATGACGCTGAGTTTATTTGAACTTCTGTCTATCAGTATCTTAGAAACGGCGGACTGATAGTATTTCTTCTTCAAAAAGGTTCTTATCTCGTAATCTTCGACGAGATATTTTGCAAAATCCTTTTTATTGGCGTACCACTGCGCGTCCCAACCTCTTATAATTCCCACTCTCAAACCGTGCGGATTAACTTTCTGTCCCATTCGTATTCCTCCTATTCGGACTTAGAGTCAAGAATTACGGTAACATGACTCGTGCGTTTCAAAATTCTGTCTGCGCTTCCCTTTGCTCTCGGCATAATCCTTTTGAGTACGGGACCGGGTCCCGCGTAAGCTTCGGCGACATAGAGGTCTACCTTGCTCAAGCCTTTGTTGTGCTCCGCGTTTGCCGCCGCCGAATTTAAAACCTTTTTAACGACTTCGCTACCGGCTTTCGGAAGATTTTCCAGAATAGCCAATGCGTCGCCGTATGGAATGCCTCTCACAAGGTCTAAGACTATACCTATCTTAGAAGGTGAAATCCTGACATACTTAGCCACCGCGTAAGGACGCGTATCCGCCATGCTTTGACGTTTTGCGGCTTTTTCTTTTTGTCTTTTAGCCATAAGTCCTCCTTATTTCCCGCCCGAGGCTTTGTCGCCCGCGTGCCCCTTATAGGTGCGTGTAGGCGCAAACTCTCCGAGTTTGCAACCGACCATATCCTCCGTGACATAAACGGGAATGTGCTTCCTGCCATCGTGAACGGCTATGGTATGCCCTATCATCTCGGGAGTTATCGTAGACGCTCTCGACCATGTCTTAATGACTTTCTTTTCGTTCCTTTCATTGAGAAGATTTATCTTCTTCATGAGGCTTTCCTGTACGAAAAAACCTTTTTTAATCGATCTG
>JAISQX010000113.1 GCA_031273965.1 Clostridiales bacterium | reverse complement strand
TATGGCGTGAGAGAATATTTTTCATTTCGTTCATCTCGTCGTCCGAAAGAGGGGTAAGGCCTTTTTGTATAACGCTATCCGACGGTTTGAAATATTGCAGCCTGTATTTATTTGCGCCTTCCAGCCATTTGCCTATGGCTTCCGCATCCTTATATGAGTTAAATTCTTTTACCGCCGTGGTGCGAAATTCATAAGGAACCGACGAGCTCATAATAAAAGCCGCGCTTTTTTTTATGGAATCGATATCGGCGGCGACGCCCGAGGATATCGGATATTTTTCGGGTGAATTTTTTATGTCCATGGCTATATAATCGATTAATCCCTTGTCGGTCAGGCTTTTTAATTCGTCGGGGAACGAGCCGTTTGTGTCAAGCTTAACCAAAAAACCTTCGGTTTTAACTTTTTTAAGAAATTCTTCAATATCGTGGTTCAAGAGCGGTTCTCCGCCTGTTACGCAGACGCCTTCCAATAGACCCTTTCGGCTTTTTAGAAAAGCGAAAAACTCATCCTCGTCTACATGCAAAGAATCTTTATCGTATACGAGAGAAGCGTTATGGCAAAAGGGACAACGAAAATTACAACCGCCCGTAAAGACAATGCAAGCGATTTTTTCCGGGAAATCCAATAGTGTCAGCTTTTGCAATCCGCAAATTTTCATAATTTCTACGAGCCTTTCCGATTATTTTTCCAAAACGAACCAAGCGCGTTTTTAAACGACGCGCGTTCGTATATTCGGGACAATAAGGATACCACAGCGGCAGTAAATAGTCAATTATATGCCGCGTCATTTTTTATTGTTAAGACTCAAAAAAACTTTTATAAGTCGGCGTAATAGATTGGCGGCGTATAAATGGAACAAGCTACCCGACGAAAACAAAACTATCCGTTAGCAATGCGCGACAACCGAATATGTCGAATATCAAAGAGCCGTACGCTAAGACGCGTAACCTATATATAACATAATATTTCATAAAATAAAAAACAAAACCAAAATAGCCGAATGCTTCCGTAACTCAATAAAAAAATTTAATCAAACGAAAAAAAGGCGAAGAATAACTTGCCTTTTTGTCGCTGTTATTTTATAATGTTTAAGCCGAACGACGGCTTTTCGCATAAAATCAAATTTGGCAGGGGAGACGCGATTCGAACACGCAACCTACGGTTTTGGAGACCGCTACTCTACCGTTGAGCCACTCCCCTAAATTATTGCGGAAACATAAAAATGCTTGTGCTTTGTTCCGCGCTGTGCTATTATAATATAACGCGTATATAAATGTCAAGAAATTTTTAGAAAAATAAAAAAATACGTTTTATTCATTTTTACGCGCCGCCGCCATAAGGTAAATTAAAGTGTTCTTACGAGCTTTTGGCGAAGCCTAAAAAAGAGCCATTAAAAATGATTGTACGCTAAGGAATTTATAGTAATGTTCAAGTATAAACTCGGAATAATCGGCGCGGGAAACATGTCGGGCGCCATAACGGGCGGAATTCTTTCCGGCGGAAAGATTTCACCGAAAGATATAGCCGTTTCGGATATAGACGCGGATAAGCTTACCGTACTTGCAAAAAACGGATTTAATACGACGTCGGACAACAAATATGTCGTAAAAAATTCGGAAAACATTCTTTTTGCCGTAAAACCTCAGTCTTTCTCGCGTATTGCCGAAGAAATACGCGGCGATTTAAAAGCCGAAGCTGTTATTTCGATAATGGCGGGAATAGACACAACAAAGCTTAGTGAGTACTTTGGTAAAGATAAAAAAATATGCAGAATAATGCCGAATACCCCGTGCGTCATAGGTAAGGGTATTTGTGCGCTGACTTTTGTTAATTATGATGAAAAGGATAAGCCGTTCATATTCGATATATTCGGCAACCTTGGCGAAACGGCGGAGCTTTCGGAGGACAAATTCGACGCGGTTACCGCCGTGAGCGGAAGCGGTCCGGCTTATGTCTACACTTTTTTGGACGCGGTTATAAAAGGCGGCGTTATAAACGGTTTGACGGCGCAGGAAGCCAAGCTTCTTGCAATTTCGGTTTTTAAGGGAGCCGCGGAATTAGCCGGACTTTCGGATAAGCCGCTAAGCGAGCTTATCAAAAACGTTACCAGCAAAGGCGGAACGACGGAAGCCGCGCTAAACGTCTTTGAGTCAAAAGGCTTAAGCGGCGTAATTACCGAAGGCGTAAACGCGGCGGCGAACAGATCGAAAGAGCTGGGAAGATAGCTTATATAAATTTAAGAAGTAATATTAATATGAAAAAAGTGGATATATATACGGACGGCGCGTGTTCCGTCAATCCGGGACCGGGCGGATACGGGGCCATACTCATATATAACGGAGTTGAAAAAGAAATAAGCGGCTATGTCGGAGAAACGACTAATAATCGCATGGAACTCTTTGCCGTTATAGCCGCATTGAGGGCGCTTAAAGAGCCTTGCAACCTTCAAATATTCAGCGACAGCGCGTATGTCGTCAACGCTTTTGAAAAGCGTTGGATAGACGAATGGCGGCAAAACGATTGGGCCGGGGCGGCAAAGAAAAACATTCTCAATCTTGATCTTTGGAAAGCGCTTTTTTCGGAATTGAAAAAGCATAAATACGTATTTATAAAGGTCAAAGGGCATTCCGACAACGAATACAACAATCGTTGCGATAAACTGGCTACCGGCGAGATAAAAAAGTATAACGGCGCGGTATAAAAAACGCCGAAACGGAGGAATGAAACATTATGTCGGAACGTATGGCGGAAATCAAACGCAAGACAAAAGAAACAGACATTTCAGTCAAACTGAATCTCGACGGCGGCGGCAACGGTGAAATCGATACCGGCATAGGTTTTTTTGACCATATGTTGGATCTTTTCCGCGTACACGGAGGTTTTGATACGGAGATATACTGTAAAGGCGATATAAAAGTCGATTACCACCATTCCGTTGAGGATATAGCCATAGTTCTCGGACAATGCATAAAAAAAGCTCTCGGCGATAAAAGAGGTATAAAGAGGTATTCGGATATCGCCGTTCCCATGGACGAAGCGCTTGCGCGCGTTACGCTCGACGTATCGGGAAGACCGTTTCTTGTTTTTAACGTCGATTTGAAGGGCAAAACGGGTGATTTTGACTTGGAACTTGTCGAGGAGTTTATGAGAGCGCTTGCCTTTAACGGCGGTCTTACGTTGCACGTAAACCTCATATACGGCACAAACGGGCATCATATCGCCGAAGCGATTTTTAAAGCGTTGGCAAGGTCTTTAAGCGACGCCGTAAAAGTCGTCGGAACGGCTATACCGTCTTCAAAAGGCGTTTTGGAGTAATGAAAATACAAACGCGAGGCTTTTATATAGAAAGTTTTCGGTTTTGCAAAGAGTGTTTTATACACACGCCAAGAATTGCAATTAAGGATTATTTATGATATTGTTTCCTGCTATAGATATACTTGACGGTCAAGCGGTAAGGCTGCGTTTGGGGAAAAGAGAAACGGCGACAGTTTATGGCAGTCCCGTCGAATTTGCAAAAAAATGGACGTCTCTCGGCGCGGAATTTTTACATATAGTCGATCTTAACGCCGCCTTTGACGGTAACAGCGTAAACGACGACGTTATTATGGGAATAAAAGAGAGCGTCGGCGTCCCCGTACAACTCGGCGGCGGCTTTAGGAGTAAGGAGAGATTGGAATATTGTCTTGATAAAATCGGAATAGACAAAGCCGTTATAGGCAGCATGGCGGTGACGGATCCCGATTTTTTTTACGCCGCGGCTAAGCGTTACGGCGAACGGATTGTTTGCGGCATAGACGAGCGGGACGGAAAGGTTTCCATTAAGGGTTGGACCAAGAGCGGCGATATAACGCCCGCGGAACTGTGTAAGACGGTAAGAGACGCGGGGGTGACGACGATAGTGTATACGGACATATCGCGCGACGGCGCGCTTACGGGGGCAAACGTGGAAAAAACATGCGAACTCCGGAGGATAAGCGGTTTGAATATCATTGCCAGCGGCGGAGTGGCTTCATTGGAAGACATAAGGGCATTAAAAGAAAAATCGATTTACGGAGCAATACTCGGTAAATCTTTATACACGGGCGCGATAGATTTAAAAGAGGCTCTAAAACTTACCGGCAAAAGTAAATAATAACGGCGCGGCTAAAGTAGAGACGCGTTGGCGTTACCGGTTAAAGGAACAAATTATGATAAATATGGACGAACTAAAATTTAACGCCGACGGGCTTATCCCCGTCGTAACTCAAGACGCCGTAACGGGCGAGGTGCTCATGCAGGCGTATATGAACAGGCAATCGCTTGAGATAACGCTTAATGAAAAGCTCATGTGCTATTATAGCCGAAGCAGAAAAAGCCTTTGGAAAAAGGGAGATACCAGCGGGCACTTTCAGCATGTCGTCGGGGCTTACGCCGATTGTGACAAGGATAGTCTGCTCTTTAAGGTTTTACAAGACGGGGCAGCGTGTCATACGGGAAGTTTTTCATGCTTTTTTAACGATCTTATGGAAAACAATCATTTCCCGAGCTACAGGATACTTTTTGAGATAATAAAGACCGTCAAGGATCGAAAAATACACCCGAAAGAAGGGTCGTATACCAATTATCTTTTTACGAAAGGCGGCGACAAAATATGTAAAAAGATAGGCGAGGAAGCGTCCGAAATGATAATAGCGGCAAAAAACAAAGACAAGAGCGAGCTGGCTAACGAAACCGCCGATTTTTTGTTTCACATGGTCATGTTGCTTGAGAACGAGAAAGTCGATATAAACGAGGTATTCGCCGTGCTTTGCGAACGTGAGGGAAAACCGCCGCGCCCGATATATAAATTGGATAAGCCGTCGTAAGAGCAAAACGACGCAAAGAGCAAGGTTCGCCTTAAAAAACTATTCGAAAGATATTTTTATGCAAGAGGTATAAAAAATATGAAAATGGACGCTTTAAAAGGACAAGCGACGGAACTTTCTAAAAGGAAGACTTTCGAGCTTTCCAAAAGCATGCTGATATTGGTTTTTGCGTCGTTAGTGAGATGTATTTCCGTATACGTATTTACCGTGCCGAATCATTTTGCTCCCGGCGGAGTTACGGGAATAGCTTCTATTCTTTACAATACGCCCGCCAAAATACCCGTGGGCGCGACGCTCTTAATTTTAAATATTCCGCTGTTGATATTGGCATATTTCAAAATGAACAGAAGTTTTGCTTTTAAAACGGCGTTTGTCATAGTTCTTTTGTCTTTGGGCGTTGAGCTTTTCAGTCTGTTGAATATTCCGCAATACGGAATAGAACAGAACGCCGACAAGATGCTTGCGGCGCTGTTTTCCGGCGCGTTCGCCGGCATATCGTTAGCGCTGACATTCAAGGTAAACGCCAGCAGCGGCGGTTCGGATATTGTCGGGGCGGTTATCCAAAAGCGTTATTCGGCGACGAACGTGGCGAGGTTTATACTTATATTCGACTCGGTTATAATAATTGCCGACGGTATAATTTTTCGCGATTTCGTGCCGGTAATGTATTCGTTCGTAAGCCTTTTTGTCACGAGTAAGGTGTCGGAAACGATAACGAACGGTTTTACAACCGCCGTGACCTTTACGGTTATCACAAAGAAGCCCGAGGAATTAAGCCGCCGAATCATGACGGAAATCCATAGAGGAGTGACGGCTATCCGGAGCGTAGGATTGTATACGGGCGAAGAAAAAACCGTTCTCCAATGCGTCGTAAGAAAGCGGCAAGTGAGTAATTTTCATAAGATATTAAAAGAAACCGATAAAGATGCGTTTGCTTTTGCCATGCCCGCGACGGAGGTGTTGGGACAAGGATTTACCGAGTCGCTTAAAAAAGTGGACAAGAAGCAAGACACTCCGGTTTTATAAATAAAAATATTACGGGAGATACGATGAAATATAAAGCGGTTTTTTTTGATTTGGACGGAACGCTTTTCGATACGAGCGCGGGAATTTACGAAACCTTTGATTATCTGTTCAAAAAACACAACGTTCGCGCGGACAAATCCGAATACAGGAGCTTTATAGGACCTCCTATAAGGTTGTCTTTGGAGAGATTTTTTGACAAAGATACGGCAAAGGACATACACGACGAGTTTAGAGTTTATTATGATAAATACGGTAAATTTAACGCCAAGCTTTACGACGGTATGGAGAATACGCTGAAGGTCTGCAAAGAACGCGGATTGCGTATATATACCGCTACGTCTAAGAATCAAATAATGTCGGTTGAAATAACGAAAAAATTCGGAATATACGGGTATTTCGATATAATATACGGCGCGGACGCCGATGCGGGCAGGGTAAACAAGGAAGACGTTTTGATATACGCGTTGGCGCAATCCGAAGAAGACCCGAAAGAATGTCTTTTGATAGGCGATACGCTTTACGACGTAAAGGGCGCCGAAGCCGTGGGAATGGATTGTTTGGCGGTGCTTTACGGTTTTGGAACGCCGCAAGAGCTTTGCGGGAAGAGCGTTATAGGATACGCAAACGGCGCCGAAGATATAACGCGCTTTATTTAAAGCGCGTAACTGATGTGAATGAGGCTTATTTTCACTCTTTGCCGCCTTTTGGTGCGCGTTTTTACTGTCCTGAATAGGTTTTTTTATAAGAACTTTAATATGAAAAAATTATCTTCGTAAAAAATATTTTATTTTTTTTCATTT
>JAISQX010000105.1 GCA_031273965.1 Clostridiales bacterium | reverse complement strand
CTACAAATATTGAATTTCCGAGGGTTGTGGCAAACTTAAACTTTAAGGTGATACCGATAAACAACAGCGATTTTGAGGTGATAGAAAGTGGATTTTATCGGGTATATTTCAAATTTGTCGTAATGTTCTTCACATCGTCCGGCGTTTCGGCGTCTAATTGGTACGCATTATTTAATAATAGTAATGAGGTAACTCAAAGTGCGGTTAAGGGGTACTTTATGGGAACCCTTACTTCCATAACAATACAAGACGAGGTAATTTCCTATTTTAACACGGGCGATATACTTTCCGTGCGCTGCACGAGCGCCGGAGGCGCTCCAACCTCAGTCACCTATTCAAATGCGTATATACAATTTGAAAAAGTTTCGAACTAAGCGCCTACACAAAATTAACGTTTATACGGTTTTATGTGTAAACGATTGACTTGTATACAGACTAAAACGACAACCTTCGCAAAGGTTGTCGTTTTCTTGTCGTGACGGATACATGCCCTTAGGAAAGTATGTCGGATTTTACTTTAACGATGTCGTATCGGTATCGGAATTTAATTATGACAAACAGGCTGCCTATCGTGCGGCGACATGGAAGCGCCCGCGTATTCGTCAATATTGGTCGTTGAGCTTATTATACCAATCGTCGCTCCATACCGGTTTATAGATTTTCGGTCCTAAATAAGTGATATTAAGCGTATAAGGTTCGTAAGGCGATTTGAATATTCCGAGAGCCGGAGCAAGGTCGCGGATATAACATTTTATTTGGGCTATCTTGCCGTGTAAAAGCTCTATGCTCACATAATCCGCGCCGGAGAATATCGACGTCGTTTTGTCAAGCCCGGTGTCGGCGGTATATGCCGCAAAATAAGCGTCGGTTATGCCGAATACAAGATTTGTTACGATGGGCTTGCCTTTGTTGGAGTAGTTGGAAGTCGTCTTGGACTCGTCTATATCAAAATCCATATATTCAAAAGACGAGTCGTCGGAATTTTCCAACGTATTTAGAAGAACCATTTCGGAAAGCATTGCCGATAGACCGTATTGACCTTTTAGAACGTCTGTAAAGTATTCTTCGATATCGACGCTTAAAATCTCATTGGTCTTTGTATATCCGTTCCAACTGTCCGCGTTGCCGACGCTTCCGCTTTTAAAATCGGGATTGACATAGGTATAAGAAGCGGGGGAGTTTGCCGCGTCATAATATCGGTATAATTGATTTCCGTTTGCGCCGAGTATTTTATTGTATATCACGCGGTTTTCGGCGCTGAAAGTCGTGCTGTTACCGCTTCTTTGACCGTAGGACATTTCCTCTCGGATAAAAAAACAATAATCGACTATTTTATTGTTTTCACGTAAGGGGATATAATTACCCGAATTACCTTCCTCAATTTTTTGACCGTATACGTCGACGACTCTGAATATGAATTTATCCGGGTATGCGGGAGTGCCGTCGGTTTTGAAGTAGCCCGACGCGGCTTTTGCCTCGGCTAATTCGCTTTCGGACTTCTTTTTGTTTACATCGTAAAACTTGTTGTAAACGCCCATCCAATTGCGGCTTTCTTTCCAGTAGAAGATCTCTTCTTCGACGGACAAATCCAAAGCGTTGTTCATAAGCCTCATAGCCTCGGAACGTTCTATACTCGTTTGCGGATTGATAAATAACCATGATATTATTCCGAGAGCAATGAAGAGCAATACGGAAACGGGAATAATCTTTTTCACTTTTATTTGCCTCCTTTATTTTCGCGTTTTGCGCGTCTTTCATTACGTATTCTTTCGAGGTCTTCCTGTTTGGCTTTTTTCGCGGCTTCGCGTTTTTCTTCGTTCGCTCGGTCGATTTCTTCGACTTGTCTGCACGCGTCGGCGTACATTGCTTCTATACTGTTCAAATGCTCATAAGCTTCGGCGTCAAGGCTGTACTTGTTGAGTTTTTTTTGCTCCGCGTTGACGGCTTTGAATTTCTTGAGTATTTCTTCTCTGTTGGTCTCGGGCATGTTTTGCGCTGTTTGAAGTTCGGAAGTGTCCATTTCCACAAGGTTCTGTTCGTTTATTGCTTTTTTGAGCTTCAAGAGGAGCTTTGCGCGTCTTATCATGTAGTGTTTTAGGCGGCGTTCGTCATCGGTTTTTCCTTTTTTAATCGATTTCGCATCCGTAAGGATTTTTTCGTCGAGTTTTTTTATACCGTCAAAGCCCCATCCCACGGTTTCTCGAGCCAGTCGGAGCTTTTCAAAATCAAAGCCTGCTGTTTCGTATTTTTTTAAATCGTTTATTACGAGATGCGCGGCGTCGACGTTTTCATTAAAAGTCTTAGCGTCGTAGTATTCCTTCCGGGCTTTTTTGATAGATTCTTTCTTTTCGGCTTTTTGCTCATTTGTGGAGGCAATGGCGGTTTTTGCGTTCTTTAGCTTTGTTTTCAAGAAAGCCGTGTCGATTTTTTCTTTATCGATTAACACTCTGGCTTCCCGTATATCCTCGATGCTTGTTTTTATATCGTGAGGGGAGAGATCGTTTCCGATATAATTTTCAAAAAGATTTCGCACTCTCAGTACCTTTATAATATTTCTGTGCTGAGACTCGCTCAAATCGTAAAAGAGATAAGGAACGAGGTTTATCGCCGAACCGATAACCGATACGACGCAGAGCGTGGTAAACAAACCGTTTCGCACCGCCGGATCAAAAAGCACGTCGTAATTGTTTGTAAGTCCCGCGGATTCGTAAATCAAAGGAATGACATAACCCGTCAGCATAGTCAGCGGCAAGCCGATGATACCCGCGGTGCCGAACATAAAGTCCATTCGCCGTCCCGTTTGGTAATGGGAAAAATCTTTAACTTCGGCGTGTATGACCGGGTCTCCGACAATATTAAATTCGTATACCACGGTGCTTAAAAAGTTAAACGCAAAAAAGAATGCTGGAATGCCGGCAATCGACCATTTAAAGGATATCGCCATCAGCGACAAAAATACGATATTTAAAAAGTTTTGGTATATCATAAGATTGCGCGGACCGATTTTTTTGATTATGGCGGGAGTACTCAGCATGGCGACCGTCGAAGCTAATCCCGTTACGGTTATGACTATGGTTTGAACCACGCCGTTTTGAATTTGATAATAAAATATCCAACCGAACAGAGAGGCGATGCCGCCCTCCAAAAACGCCGTCCAACCGGCTATCATTCTTATCCACCAATATTTGTTTCGGTAAAGCTGCCCCATCGCGTAGAGCGTGCGTATTTTCGGTTTGAATTGTTTGGAGACGAATATACGTTCTTTTGTGCCGAAAGCCGTAAAAAGAACAAAGAAAAGACCGATTATACCTATCGGCACAAACAAAGCGCGGTATACGCGAATATTTGTATATCCGCCGAGCACATTCTGAGCTAAATAGGGTATAAATAAATTTGTTATAGTCGGAGCCGCCGAGGCTATTATCGAGCTTACGGCGATTAGTAAAGAACGCTCCTGAGTATTCGGAGACATGACGGTACGAAGATCCGTGTATGTATCGTTTAAAAGAGGAGAGATAAGAGTAAGCGCGACGGCGAATAAAAACGTCCAAAAAAGTTTTACGGAATAATCCATAAGTTCAAAAGGAAGAAAGACGAATATCGCCATAAGAGCGACCATTGGGACTCCCATTATCGCGATGTAGGGACGGAAACGTCCCCAACGTGTTTTTGTGTTGTCGACAAGGACGCCGCGGATAACCGTAAACGCCGCTCCCAAAAAGCCGAGCACAATATTCATTGTCTGAAGATCCAAAGGTCTTAAACCTATTACCGAGCCTACCAAGGTGTTGGTTGCGCCGAGTCCTATGTAAGCGGTAAGCATTCCTATGAGCATTTTTCCCACTCCGCCGAGCGAGTAAGCGCCGATTTCCTTATAGGAAATGTATTTATCCTTTGGCGGTTTTGTCCAGTACTCTCTAAAGTCAGTAATAAGGTTTGACGATTTTTGTCTGATAGTAGCAAAGTTGATCTTCATAGGCGTCCTTCTTTTTTTCATTTTAATATAGATTTATTTTTGAAATAACGTTAAGTGCAAAAATGCACGATAATAAGTATATAACATAAAATCTTTCCCGTCAATACTTTTTTGAAATTTTACTCGGATATTTTGATTATTTATTTGTAATTTGTCTGAAAATGTGATATCATATGACGCGAAACGTTTAATCAAATATCACGTTAGATGATTTTGTTCGTATAGCTCAGACGGATAGAGCGAGCGCCTCCTAAGCGCTAGGCCACAGGTTCGACTCCTGTTACGAACGCCACATGGTAATAAAGACCTCAAGTTCACACGGAGAATTTGAGGTCTTTTGTTGATTCTTACCAAATAAGATTATATTTTCTTCCGCGTTGCATTTTTTTTTACTCGTAAGCTCTCCGAAAATTTCGTCGTTTTATGCTTGACAATTGACGGGCGATAATATAAAATATAAGACAATCGAGTCCTATATAAGGGAACGAAGTTACTGTATTCGTTGCAATCGCCGAACCGCGAACGAATTTGTCCGCGATACGGGGCGGCGCGAATCAAATTTATGTTATTGATTAAGCCTAATGCGGCGTTGCGATAGATGCGCGACACCGAGGGGTGGTCGATAAGAGTAGTAAAAGTAAGTTCTTGCTATATAGACTCTGTTTTTTTGCGGTGCGAAATATATTTTGATACCCGAACGACTATCTTAACTATATGCGTTTTAATCAATGCTATGGATAGTCGTTTTATTTTTTTGTCGCGAACGCGGCAGTAGATGAGCGGCGCGGACAAATAGTTGTTTTTTTGAGGTGCGGTATGGAAAACAAAAT
>JAISQX010000102.1 GCA_031273965.1 Clostridiales bacterium | reverse complement strand
GGAAAGAGCGACGGATAATCTTGTTTTTTCGTCTGGAAGCTCGTCTAATGGCAAGGACTTTGGAATATAAACCATAGCGCTCTCAAAGAGTCTCAACGTATCGTTACCCTTATTTATGTTATGCGCCGCGGACATAAGGATACTATGCGTAAGCGTGGTACGCATGACAGCCATATCCTCGCTCAAAGGATTTAGCAGCGTCACCGCTAATCGCCTTGTGTCGTCTTTTGACAGTTTAAGCATATCAAACGCCTTACCCGTAACAAACGAAAAGCTTATTATCTCATTAAATCCCAAGCCCGTAAGTACGCTCTTTAACTTTTCATTAGTCTTTTGAAAAGCGCTTTTACCTCCGCGTGTTTGTTGGGCGTCGTTTAAAAGCGAAGGTATGATTTTATCATAACCGTATAGCCGTATCACTTCCTCGCTCAAATCGTTTGCCGTAGTTATATCCTCACGGTATAGCGGCACTTTAGCTGTGAGCTTTCCAAATTTATCTATAGTATTCTCTATTTCAAGCGAATTTAAAATACTTGAAATCTCGGCGTCGGGTACGACTATGCCCAAAATGTCGTTTATTTTTTTTGTAGTCGTCTCTATAACGGTATTTTTTAGCGGCTTAGAAAGCGAATCGATTATGCCGTCGACTATCGTGCCGGCTTTCAATTCGTATATAAGAGCAAGCGCTCTCTTCAACGCAAGCTCCTGACTTAAAAAATCCACGCCTTTTTCGTAACGGGCTTGAGAATCGCTCTTTAAATTTAATGCTTTCGACGTCGTTCTTATGCTATCTCTGGCAAAACGCGCCGATTCAAATACGATACTTTTTGTCCCGTCGCATATTCCGCTGTTCAGACCGCCCATAATTCCGGCGACGGCGACGGGCTTTTTCTTATCGGCTATGACAAGCATATTGCTTTTAAGTATGTTTGTTTTTCCGTCAAGCGAAACTATGGCTTCGTTTTCCGAAGCGCGTCTTACGATTATCTTTGAGCCGCTCAAAAAGCTGTGGTCAAAAGCGTGCATCGGTTGTCCTATTTCCGTCAACACATAGTTTGTGATATCGACGATATTGTTTATGCTCTTGATACCTACGGCTCTCAAACGTTTTTTTATATACGACGGACTCTCGGATATTTTTATATCCCTTACGTATGCCGCCATGTATCGCGGACAGAGTTCGTCGTCCTTTACGTCTACATTTATATAATCGCGGATGTTTCCGCCCTGCGTTTTGTACTTATAATCTTTTTTCTTAAAAGGTCTTTTTAGCACGGCGGCAACTTCGCGCGCCAAACCGATTATGCTGTTGCAATCGGGGCGGTTAGGCGTCACCGCCACATCCAAGATAACGTCGTCAAACCCCAATATATCGTTTATATCCTTTCCTACCGGAGTTCCTTCGTCAAATATAAGCACTCCGTTGAAAGAAGCGCCTTTATAGTCCGATTCGGCAAGGGCAAGCTCTTCCCCTCCGCAAAACATGCCTTCGGATAGTACTTCTCTGACAAGAGTATTCTCGATTACTTGCCCGTTCGGAAGAACCGCTCCGTCCAAAGCCAACGGGACAATGTCGCCCGCCTTTATATTTTTTGCGCCTGTGACAATGGTAAATCTTTTGTTGCCTTTTGAAATAACTTCACAAACGTCCAACTTATCGGCTTTAGGGTGCTTGCTTATGGATAAAACCTCCGCCGTATAAATACCGCTTCTCACGTCTCTTTGATCGATAATTTCCTCTATTTCAAAGCCCGCTCCGACAAGTCCGGAACAAAGCTCCCGAACGGAAACGCCTTTGATATCCACAAAATCCTTTAGCCACGAAATAGGAAGCTTCATTATATTATCCTCTTTATCCTTATTTTAAAATAGTGAAAACATATCGTTTTCATTGTGCTTTTGATTGTTTTTTATCTGTAATTCCTCAAAAATCTTTTATCGTTCTCAAAAACTATCCTCATATCCGAAATGCCGAACCTTGTTATGGCTATTCTCTCTATCCCCATACCAAAGGCGAGAGCCGAATATTCCCCGCTGTCAATGCCGCAATTCTCCAAAACTCGTGGGTTTACTATGCCGGCTCCCAAAATCTCCATCCAACCCGTGCCTTTGCAAAGCGGACACCCCTTGCCCTTGCATTCGGAGCAAGTTACATCCACCTCGACGCTCGGCTCGGTAAACGGAAAATATGACGGGCGAAAACGTGTTTTTGTCTCTTTTGAAAATAATTTTTTTGCAAATTCGCCAAGCAAACCCAATAGATCGCACAATGTAATATGTTTATCGACAGCCAAGCCTTCTATTTGATGAAACATAGGACTGTGCGACGAGTCAAAATCCGAACGGTAAACCTTTCCGGGGTTTATTATTCTTATCGGCGGCTTTTGCTTCAACATTGTCCTTATCTGCATAGAAGAGGTCTGCGTGCGTAAAACTATATCGTCCGTTATATAAAAAGTATCCTGCATATCGCGCGCCGGATGATCCTTTGGAATATTAAGCATCTCAAAATTAAACTTATCCGTCTCTATCTCCGGTCCGTCCGTCACGTCAAAGCCCAATCCCGTAAAAATATCGGTTATCTCGTTTATGACAATTGAAATCGGATGAAGCGAACCGTATTCGACTCTTTTGCCCGGCAAGGTTATGTCCACTGTTTCGCTTAAGAGTTTCTCTTCCAGCTCTTTTACTGACAATTCCTTCTCTTTAAAGGCAATATGCCCTTCCAAAATGACCTTTGCGTCATTTATAAGCTTCCCGAAGAGTGGTCTTTCTTCGGCTTTAATGTCCTTTAAATTTTTCATTACGGCGGTAAATTCACCGTTTTTACCCAAAAACTTTATACGAACTTCGTTCAAACCTTTCAAATCTGAGGCACAATCGGTTTCCTTTTGCGCGTCGTTTAATATTTTATCCAAGATAGTTTTCATGTGTTTTCCTCTTATAACATTTTAGCATATCCGACGGTAAAAGTAAAGAATATAACCGGAGTTTATACATTAAAATACTTAACCCGCATTTGAAGATAACAATACTCATTGTGTTCAAGTCGCAATTACTTATTTCATACTTTTGCGCCGACAAATCAGCATAAATCCTTTTGCACGGAACCTTTATCCGATTAAAACACATATGTTAAAAACTTATGAGTAACCTCCGAGAGTATATTCCGTAAATATTTTTTCCTTTTGCGCATAGAATAAAACACGCCCTTATTTCCATTTACGCGGAGGTTATTTATGTGCGGAATCGCCGGAATGTTTGACCTAAATATGCATAGCTTCAATGATAATTTGTTTGAAAGCATTCAAAATACGCTTTTAAGGCGCGGACCCGATCAAAAAGGTATATATGCGGACTATCCCGCGGCGCTCATTCACACCAGACTCAGCGTTATTGATCCGCTAAACGGAAAGCAACCCATGAAATACGCTTTCGGCAACGAAGAATATTGCCTTGTTTATAACGGCGAATTATACAATACGGAAGAAATCCGGAAAGAGTTGCGTTTTTTGGGGCACGAATTTACAGGATACTCCGATACAGAGGTGCTCTTACACGCGTACATACAATGGAAAGACGCGTGCGTGAGCAAATTTAACGGTATATTTGCTTTCGTCATATACGAAAAACATAACCGTAAATTTTTTATCGCGCGCGACCGAATAGGCGTAAAGCCTTTTTTTTACTTTGAAAAAGACGGCGTATTTATATTCGCGTCCGAGATCAAATCTATTTTGAAAAACCCGCAAGTAAAAGCCGAAGCCGACGAATATTCTCTCGCTGAGATACTTTACCTTGGCCCGGGACGGACTCCCGGTTGCGGGGTATTTAAAAATATCAAAGAATTAAAAGCCGCCCATTGCGGATATTTTTCCGTGGACGGGCTTAAGCTAAGACGATATTGGGAGCTTACGGCAGGAGAACACAAAGAAAATTTTTACGAAACCGTCGAGCACGTGCGCTATCTGGTCACGGATTCTATAGAACGCCAATTGGTGTCCGACGTCCCCGTTGCGACGTTTTTGTCGGGCGGATTGGATTCGAGCATAATAACATCTCTCGCAAACGCGCATTTCATGAAAAAAGGTCGGAAGCTTCATACTTTTTCCGTAGATTATGCGGATAATCAACGATATTTTAAGGCGGGAAAATTTCAGCCGGATGACGACAAAGAGTATGTTGATTGTATGACGGAATATACCGGCGCGGAAAACCATCGCGTAATACTCGATACCGAGCAACTCGCGAACGCGCTGTACGACGCTGTCGACGCGCGCGATTTGCCCGGCATGGCGGATGTGGACTCTTCTCTCCTCTTATTTTGCGCCGAGATAAAAAAATATGCCGCGGTAGCTCTTTCGGGCGAATGCGCCGATGAAATATTCGGCGGCTACCCCTGGTACAGGGACAAGGAAATTCGTATGAAAAACGGATTCCCTTGGGCGCAATCCACGGAATTTCGCGTTAGTCTTGTAAACGAAGACTTGATTAAAAAAATCAATCCGTACGAATATGTGGATTCTCGCTATCGCTCAACCATAGGAGCGGCGTCTGTTGATATCGCCGACAATCCAACAGAGCGAAGAATGAAAGAAATGACAAGGCTAAACTTTGATTGGTTCATGCAGACGCTTTTGGACCGAAAGGATCGCATGAGTATGCACAACGGGCTTGAAGTGCGCGTTCCGTATTGCGATTTTAGGATAGCGGAATATCTATACTCGGTGCCTTGGGAAATGAAGGATTACGAGGGACGCGAAAAAGGATTGCTCCGCGAAGCAGTGCGAGGGCTTTTGCCCGACAAGGTGCTGTTCAGAAAAAAAAGCCCTTATCCGAAGACGCACAATCCGGCATACCTAAAACTGGTTTCAAATCGGTTAAAGGACGTATTGGACTCTCCGTCGTCTCCTTTATTAGACATAATAAAAAAAGACGCGCTAAAAAAACTTTTGCACGGCGACAATTCGGTTCCCTTTTATGGTCAGCTCATGACTAACCCACAAACGATAGCGTATTTTTTGCAGTTGAATTATTGGTTAAAAAAATATAAAATAAAGCTATTATGAGATTGAATAATTTCGTGGGAAATTTCAAAAATTTCCCACGAAAATTATTAATTCCTATTATTCCGTACTTCAGGTATTACTCCGTCCAACAATATATCTCCTATATAATCGGCTTTCGGAACCAAAGTTTCCTTTTTTGCGGCGCTTTTTATACGGTCGGTTTTTTCGGCGCCGAGAAAAACCAACCCGCTCTTTAATACGTCGTCAAAGTGCCCTATCGGACGAACGGTTATTTTTTTGATTATCTCGATCGGTATATCCTCGATATCGCTTAAGTTTTCCTTCGGTATAAAAAACGTATCTATTCCCGCACGGAAGCCCGCCATAACTTTTTCCTTTATTCCGCCTACCGCGGAAACGTTTCCTCGGAGATTTATTTCGCCCGTCATCGCCGCGTTGCTCCTAACGGGGCGTCTTGTAAGCGCTGAATATATCGCCGACGCAAAACCGATTCCCGCGGACGGTCCCTCCTTAGGGACGGCGTTTTCCGGTAAATGTATATGAAAATCGACTTCCTTAAAAATATTCTCGTCTATTCCGTGCTTTTCCGCCACGGAATGAACGTATGTCAAAGCTACTCTTATGGATTCTTTTATGATATCTTTTAAGTTGCCCGTCGTTATTATTTCTCCCTTACCCTTTACTGTGTTTATCTCTATCGGGAGTATATCGCCGCCGTTTGCCGTCCATGCAAGTCCGGTTACCGTACCTATTTCGTCGCGTTCGCGTCGTTTTTGCATTATTACCGTTTTGTTCCCAAGATATTCCGGGAGATTTTTAGCATTGACAGTAACCGCACTTTTTCCTATTCCTTTATTGTAAGCCGTTTTTCTCATGACGGCGGCTATCTGCCTCTCAAGCGAACGCACTCCCGCCTCCGACGTATATTTATTGATAATCTCATAAATGGCGTCGTCGTCTATTTTTATATCCCCCGCGGTAAGTCCGCAATTTTTCATCTCTTTGGCTATGAGGTGTTTTTGAGCGATATGAAATTTTTCTCCGTACGAATAACTCGGCATCTCTATCACTTCCATTCTGTCCAAAAGCGGTTTTGGGATTTCGTCGGCGTCATTCGCCGTAGTTAAAAACATCACTCCGGATAAATCGTAAGGAACTTCCAAATAATTATCCCTAAACCCGACGTTTTGTTCCGGGTCGAGAACCTCAAGCAACGCGCTCGCCGGGTCGCCTCTATAGTTTTTTGAAAGCTTGTCTATTTCGTCAAGCAAAAAGACCGGATTGGAGACGCCGGAATTTTTTATTCCCGCTAATATTCTGCCCGGCATAGCGCCAACATACGTCTTTCTATGTCCGCGTATTTCCGCCTCGTCGGAGATGCCGCCCAAGCTCATCCTTACAAATTTTCTGCCCGTGGCGTCTGCTATCGATTTAGCTATGGAGGTTTTCCCGACTCCGGGAGGGCCTATAAAACAAAGTATGGGAGACTTAAAGGACTTTGTCAGATTATGGACGGCGATATATTCGAGTATTCTCTCCTTAACCTTTTTAAGTCCGTAGTGATCGGCGTCCAAGACGTTTTTAGCGTATTCCAAATCGCAAATCTCCTCGGAATACCTATTCCATGGAAGCTCGACTGCAAAATTGACATATTCCGTGATTATAGAATATTCGGCGGAATTTATCGAAAGTTTTTTTAACTTTTTAAATTCCTTCAGAAGTTTTTCCTTAACGTCGGGCGAAACGTCTAATTCTTCCGCTTTCTTTAAAATTTCCTTGTCGTCGTCGCCGTCAAGCTCGTCCGATATGGCTTTCATTTGCTCTCTTAGTATATGCTCTTTTTGGGAACGATCCAGAGAATGCTTAACTTTTATGTTTATTCTCTTTTCTGTTTTTATTACTTCCAGCTCGTATATCAAAGCCGCCGCCAAAAGCTCGGCTCTCTTTATCAAATTTGTTTCCTCAAGTATAGGATACGGATCCTTTATGGAGAGCAGCGTCGCGGCTTTGTTTATAACGACGTCAATGTTGCTCTCATTTTTTAGCGCAGAAATATTTTCATCCGAAAGATTTTTGTCAAATGTCGCAAATTCTTCCAACAATTCGATAATTTGCTTTTTACATGCTTCCGCCTCGGTAAGGTCAAACTCTGCGTTCACGACATCTTCATAATAAGCGCTCAAAATTTCATCGGAACAGTCTTCGTGTTTTTCTATTATTTTAACTCTTTTGATGCCCTCGACAATGATACGGTAAGTTTTGTTGGGCAAAGGAAAATAATTTATAAGTCTGGCGACGGTAGCCGTGTTCCGTACGTCTATCAAATCCGGATTTTTATCCGAATCGTCCTTTTGCGTGGCAAAAATTATAAGCCTATCGTGTTCCGCGGCAAAATTTACGGCGGCGATAGACTTTGGTCTGCCTATGTCAAATTGCCTTGTGTCGTTGGGAAAAAGTATTGCTCCCCTCAACGGTATCAATGGAAGTATATCACTCATCTAATAGGTTCCCCTTGTTTTTTCGTTTAAGCAAATCGCGCCGTTAGCGGCTTCTACAATTCACGGCGTCTATAAATATTGCGGGATATATTGACTTATTCTTCAATAATTTATTCCTGTATAGCGTGAAATGCAAGTTAGTATTCTCGGCTCTTCACTATTTGTAAAATACTCGCTTTTGCATGAGAGTATTCTACATTCGACTTGTTTTGCTCATATGCCCGATTTGCTTCGTCAATTTTAAAAAAAATATCCGTATCCGTCGTAACATAGACGTCTCTTAACCCAATGTCAAGGACGCGCCTTTTAATATCATTCTTTAAGGAGACGTTTTCGCTCCTAAAAAATATCGCTTGGCTTTTTATCGCGACAACCGCTACGTCCCCATAGATAAACGCACGCGCTTTTTTTACTTTAGGATTCTCTATTGCGACGTTCTCCAATTCGTTTACCGATAGAGCCGATGCGCAATATATCTTTAAAGTCGGAACGTCTATACGCGTATAAGCAAAAAAGAACACCAAGCTTAGACAAAACGCAACTATATACTTCTTCATTATTCCTCCGAGTATTATGATTTGTGCGGAATTTTAGAATAGTATGCGTCGTAAATAAATAATTATGCTATCTATTTGGGGTCTTTTGGCGTACGCGCGCGCGTTGCGATTTTTTTAGCTGCGCTTAAGTCCGAGGTTTTAACCGTCTTTTTAGGTGAAACGGCTTTATCTTTTTGAGTCGTAGCCTTCTGAGCTTTTATGCTCTCGGGAGCGACGAAGGCTTGCTTTGTCGCCTCGCCAACGTATTTCTCCATGTTTTTACCATCGCTCCACAACTTTTCAAGGCAATACATGAAGCGCATATCGTCCAAAAGAATATGCATCAAAACGCTCCCATAGTCATAGACCACCCACCTGGCGTCTTTTAGTCCGTCCTTTCTCAAAGGCTCGACCCCTTTTTCTTTTAGCTTGTCCTCGACAAATTCCGCAAGCGCTTTTACGTTTGTCGTGGAAGTTCCGCCGGCAATAACAAAATAATCGGCGATTACCGTCAAATTACCCACGTCAAGCACGCTGATATCCGCGGCTTTCTTCAAGTCCAACAATTCACAAATTTCATTCTTTAATTCGATAGGCGTCATAATTACCCTCCTTATGGTATATATTACTATCTTATGCCGTGTTCAAGTTTTTGTTAAGAAAAATAGAACAGATACGCTTCTTCAGTCAAGCGGTATATTGCGGTTTTTTTACTTAATACGAAATTGTAACTTATTTTAAAGCAGAGCTTAAAAGCTTCCGACAAACTTGTTTTTATTAGTTCGCGAATCTCGTCGACTCCGTCGTAAAATCTGTTTGCTTCAATTTTATCCGCCAGATAAGTAAGCATTTCCAAATCGCTCATTTTTGGCTTCGCAGTGGTATGGTAGCATATTGCGTCCAGAATACCTTTATCGCTTATTCCCAACACGATTTCCGCCGTCCGCGCTCCTGTAAATTGATGTAATACGGGAGTGCCTACCGCCGAAACAGGCACGGCGTATTCCGAGTTAACAAGTTTTTCATAGTATTCCGAGATGTCCTCATATTTTTTTATCTTACGGAACCAATCGTTGTCCGCTGTCAAAACCGTATTTAATCCGTCCTGTCTCTTGGTCGTAAATTTGATTTCTTTTGCGACGTCATGTAATAATGCGGATAAAAAAACGGAATTCCCGTCAAGTCCAAATCTTTCGTTATCCTTTACCGCCCTCAGCACGGTTTGTTTGATATGCTCGAATAATGCTTCGCTTGTTACGGATTTTACAAACCTTATATAATCGTCATAAACGCTTTTTTTATACAGGTTCTCCGCTATACCGAGTATCTCTTTGGGTATAAATGCGGAGATATCTCCTCCTATCGCCGCGACAGCCCGAATATACGCCGATGAAATATCCTCTTCTTCCAAATCTGAAACAAGCACGCGCGCGTTGAGCTTTTCTTTTATGCGCTTCACTCCGCTATTCGTATCTATTCCGGGACGCCGTATGACAATCAATGTCGCCGTTGCCGTTATAATCTCAGGATTTTTCCAGGTTAAAAACCATTCTAAACTGTCCCCGCCTATGATGAAGTATAAGTCGGCTTCGGGATATCCTTCGGATATTTTTTTTACGGTTTCATACGAATAGTTGCGACCTTTGTCATTGTATTCAATCGCGGATATCTCTATTCTTTCATCGAAGCGCAAAGCCGTATTCAACATTTTTATCCTGTCAAAATAATTGTCAAAGGTTAGTTTCTTATGCGGCGGGTTGTATGACGGTACGACGATAAGCTTATCGAGAGAGTATTCGGTCAAAACCTTTTCGCATATGCGCACATGGCGGACATGCAAAGGGTCGAACGCTCCGCCAAAAATTCCTATCTTCATATATAAATTATAGCAGAAAAAAGTGGAAATGTAAATGATAACCTTTCCAAAAGTAAAAATTTTCATTACGCGCAAGCGCTCAGCGCTCTTTTATAACTTTTCTACTAAAAAACAACTCGCCGCTTTCAAATATACGCGCAAAGATTCTTAGAGCAATTTCCTTCCCGTATTTGCCTTTCGACGGTATAATTATACCGCAAGCGGGATAATTTGTCGGGCAAATTTTCCGTGACGTATGTTTTATCGGTTCTCAATTCACTGTTTCGTTTTATCTATTTCTATTTTAAGTGTTTCCACTTTCTTTTTTATGTACCGATAGACGAAATAGTATAACACCGCCGTAAAAATTCCTAAAACAATTGGAAA
>JAISQX010000083.1 GCA_031273965.1 Clostridiales bacterium | reverse complement strand
AAAAGAGAGTAGCGCTGAAATTAAACCGCTAAGCTCCGAATCTTTGAATGAAAAAAGTTTTACCCATTGGAAAAAGAACGCCGCATTTTTTTTGAGCGGACAGGGTTTGTCTATGCTCGGTTCTATGCTTGTGCAGTACGCCATTATGTGGCATGTGACGCTGAGTACACAATCGGGATCCGCGATGACGCTTTTTGCGGTTGCCGCGGTATTGCCAATGTTTTTTATATCTCCGTTTGGAGGCGTATGGGCGGACAGATATAACAAAAAGTATCTTATAAACATCTCCGATACGGTTATAGCCGTCGTCACGTTGATTATGGCGATTATGTTCTTTTTTGGGATTAATCATATAGGGTTGTTATTTATATGCTCGGTTGTACGCGGTCTGGGACAAGGCGTTCAAACGCCCGCCGTCAACGCGCTTTTGCCTCAAATCGTTCCTAACGATAAATTGACGAGAATAAACGGTATAAACGGAAGCATCCAATCCCTTTGTATGTTAGCCGCGCCTATGTTATCCGGGGTGATACTTACTTTTGCGGCTATCGAAGTCGTTATGATGATAGATGTGTTCACCGCGGTAATCGGAATAAGCGTAGTTTTCTTTTTTGTAAAAACGCCGCCAAAAGCCGCCGTGACAACGCATACGATCGGCGCGGACAAAAACGGTTATTTCCGCGATATGAAGCAAGGGCTTCTATATATTAAGAAGCATAAGTTTATAACGGAGTTTATGATATTTGCCGCCGCGATTAATATGATGGCGGCGCCGGCGTCTATGCTTACGCCTCTTCAAACAACGCGTAATTTCGGCGGCGACGAATGGCGCTTGGCGGCGATAGAGATAGCGTTTTCGGCGGGTATGATATTGGGCGGCGTTATAATAAGCGCTTGGGGCGGATTCAAAAATCGAACGCTTTCCTTGGCGGTTGCAATAGTTTGTCTTGGAGCGGAAACGATTTTTTTTGGGCTTTTAGGCAATTTTTGGCTGTATATCGCATGTATGGCAGTAACCGGCGTTACAATGCCGTTTTTTACAACGCCGATGATGTCAATCTTTCAGACAAAAGTAGAGCCGGAGTATACGGGGCGCGTTTTCGGTGTTTTTTCCATGATTTCAAGTCTGATGATGCCGTTAGGTATGGTGGTATTCGGTCCTTTGGGCGACGTCGTATCATTAAATTATATATTTATGGGAACCGGCGCGATGATACTGCTTTTAGGATTTGTCCTCGGAGGGAACAAGACCTTGATGCAAGCCGGGAAACCATAGATACGTAGATAGTTTTGCCGTGGTTTTCAGATTTTGGGGGCTTTTGCGCTTGTCGTGAATCGAGTGTTATAAAGAACGGGGATTTACGAGGTATGCGGCGTGGTTTTTGATTTTTTATCAGTTTATTTTGCAAGCCCCCCTTGACCGCAAGATAAAAATGTGTTATAATATCAGTAATATAATATCGATATATTATGTTTCGTCGATTAACTGTAGACATTATGACGGAGTCTTTTGGGATAAGTCGCCGCGTAATTTGAAAAAAAGAGCCGATAGGTCGCAAATTACCGCAAATTGAAAATAAAGTAAAGCGGTTATCAGGAATGCAAGCGGTAAAAAGGCTCGGAGCTTTAGCCGAAAAAGTCGTCCGTCAAAAGTTTTTATCGTTAAACGGCGGAGTAACAAGAGGTGCAAAACATGGACAAAAATAATCCTTATGCGAGTCTTATTTCCGTTCAGGCATTGCAGCGTATGCCATATTATTTGGAATATTTAAAGAAACTAAAAAACGGCGGGGTGGAAACCGTTTCCGCACCGGTTATTGCAAAGCATTTTAAGCTTAAGGAAATACAGGTGAGAAAAGACTTTGCAGCCGTCAGTACTATAAAGGGTAAACCGCGCGCCGGTTTCGTTACAGACGAACTTATTTATAATATGGAGGAACTGCTCGGTTGTCATAACGTAAACAAGGCCGTTTTAGCGGGCGCGGGTTCTTTGGGGGGCGCGCTTCTGTCTTACGGCGGTTTTGCGGCTTACGGAATCGACATTATAGCCGCGTTTGACATAAGGGAAGACTTGATAGGAAAGGAAATCGGCGGTAAGAAAATTTTTCATGCGGACAGCTTAAGCGAAATTTGCGGAAAGCTAAAAATACGCATCGGAATTATCACGGTTCCGGCGGAGCAAGCGCAGACTGTATGCGATCGAATGATAGCCGGAGGAATACAAGCCATTTGGAATTTTGCGCCGAGACATTTGAATACGCCCGACAATATTTTAGTTCAGAACGAAAATATGGCGTCGTCGTTGGCTTTGCTCTCAAATCATTTAATCGAAAAACTCGGATAATCGTCGATGTTTTTTTATTAAGCGTATGAGAAAACAAAGGTTTTTATAAAAACAATAAAAAATACGCGTATTTTTGTTTACATTTTGGTCTTTTTAATATAAAATAGATATAGCAAAAACATTTACGGTCGAAAAAATAATAAATGGAGATAAAAAAATATGGCTGCTTCCGCAAGATATGAGATTACCAAGCAAAACAAAAAAGGTGAAATTACCTATAAGTTTACTTTGATAGCCGCAAACAATAAGGTCTTGGTTGAAAGC
>JAISQX010000029.1 GCA_031273965.1 Clostridiales bacterium | reverse complement strand
TAAGCTATCGTAAAATTTTCCGGGATGATGCGGGAAGTGACGCGCGAAACAACGCGATAATTTCTGCGGACAAGTGTCGAAGCGATTGACTTTGGCGACTAACTTTAAAGAGAACGGGGGTGTTTGACGCCTCGGTTTTTATGAAAGGCGGAACAAAAACGCTTTTTTTTATGAGATAGCGAGATACACACGGACGTGTTTTGACGTGTGAATAAGGTTAGGAGGACATTGTAACTATGGCAGGACAAAGAATTAGAATTCGTATGAAAGCATACGACCCGAATCTTATCGATTTATCGGCGGCAAAGATAGTCGAAACGGTCAAGAGGGCGGGAACTAAGGTATCGGGGCCAATCCCTTTGCCGACGGAACGCGAGGTTATCACAATTCTCCGTTCGCCGCACAAATATAAAGACAGCCGCGAACAATTTGAGATAAGAACGCACAAGCGTATCATCGACATATACAGCCCCACGCCGAAGACTATCGACTCTCTCATGAAGTTGGATTTGCCGGCGGGCGTGGATATCAAGATAAAGCTGTAAAGCAATTGCGACGACAGATAATAGTATAATAAACATAAATCGGGAGGGTGAACTTTATCGTGGATAAAGCAATCATTGGAATCAAACTGGGAATGAGCCAGATTTTTGCCGAGGATGGAAAGGTGATACCGGTGACGGTAATAGAAGCCGGGCCATGTCCTGTGGTGCAAAAGAAGACCGTCGAAAAGGACGGGTACGACGCCTTGCAAATAGCTTTTGGCGCAATCAAAGAAAAGAACGTCAATAAGCCTTTGAGCGGACAATTTAAAAAGGCCAACGTCGGCGTTAAGAGGTTTTTGAGAGAAATCAGACTTAAAGACACGGCGGCTTATGAAATAGGCGGCGAAATTAAATGCGACGTCTTTAAGGCGGGCGACAAAATCGACGTTGTGGGAAAGACGAGAGGGCGCGGTTTTACGGGCACGGTACAGAGATGGAATACGCATATCGGTCCGAAAGCGCACGGTTCGGGATATCACAGGGGCGTCGGCTCTATGGGCGCTAACAGCGATCCGTCAAGGGTTTTTAAGAATAAGAAAATGCCGGGACAATACGGCAACGAACAGGTTACCGTTCAAAATCTGCTTGTCGCAAAAGTTGACGCCGATAGAAACCTCATCCTTGTAAAGGGCGCGGTACCGGGAACCAACGGAACGCTTGTTCTTATCAGGAACAGCATCAAGGGCGACAAATAAGGAGTTAATGGAATTATGAAACAGAACGTATATGATATGAAAGGGAACGTTGTCGGAGACGTTGAGCTTAACGATATGCTCTTCGGCGCGGAATATAACGAAAGCCTCATTCATCAAGTAGTCGTCGCCCAATTGGCAAACAAAAGACAGGGCACCCAGTCAAACTTGACGAGAGCCGAAGTGAGAGGCGGCGGACGCAAACCTTACAGGCAAAAAGGAACGGGACGCGCGAGGCAAGGCTCGATCCGCGCTCCTCAATGGACAAAGGGCGGCGTGGTTTTCGCTAAGAAACCCAGAGATTTCTCTCAAAAAATCAATAAGCAGGCAAAGGACGCCGCATTAAAAAGCGTTCTTTCCGCAAAGATTGCCGACGGAGATTTTGTCATTTTGAACGATATTAAACTCGACAAGCCAAAGACAAAAGAGGTGGCGGCGGTTTTGAAAGCCTTTAAAATCGACAAAAAGACTCTTATCGTTACGGCGGAAAAAGATGATGCCGTGATAAGATCGTCCGGCAATATAGAGGATTTGCAGACGACGACGGCGGAGCTTATAAACGTCTACGATCTTGTGAGAAACAAAAAATGCCTGATAACCTTGGGCGCGGTAAAAAAACTCGAGGAGGTTTACGCATAATGGATAACTCTTACGATATTATTATAAGACCGGTTTTGACGGAAAAAAGCTACTCGGGTATAGAAAGAAAGATTTACACCTTTGTCGTGGCAAAAAAAGCAAATAAAACACAGATAAAAAGCGCCATCGAAAAAATTTATGAAAATCTCGGCATAAAGGTCGAGAGCGTAAACACTATCAATGTGCGCGGCAAAATAAAGAGAATGGGCAAAACATCGGGCAGAACGCCGTCCTACAAAAAGGCTATCATAAAGCTTACGCCGGACAGCAAGACGATTACCGAATTTGACAGTCTGAATTAGGAGGAATTATGGCGATTATCAATTATAAACCGACTACTCCGGGACGCCGCGGCATGTCGGTGTCGTCTTTTAGCGAATTGACGAAATATAAACCGGAGAGAAGCCTTCTCGAGTCCAAGGACAAGACGGGCGGAAGAAATAACACCGGCAGAATCACCGTCAGACATATCGGCGGCGGCAACAGAAATAAATACAGAATCATAGATTTCAAAAGAAATAAGGACGGCGTACCCGCAAAGGTAGCGGGGATAGAGTATGACCCGAATCGTTCGGCGAATATCGCGCTCTTGCATTACGCGGACGGAGAAAAGAGATATATTCTCGCTCCCGTCGGACTGAATAAGGGCGATACCGTCGTGAGCGGCGCCGGAGCGGATATAAAAGCCGGCAACGCGCTTCCGATAGAGAATATCCCCGTCGGTACGTTCATACACAATATCGAATTGCAGCCGGGCAAAGGCGGACAGATGGCGAGGGCTGCCGGAATATCCGCTCAGCTAATGGCAAAAGAAGGTAAATACGCCACGATAAGGCTACCGAGCGGCGAAGTGCGGTTGGTTCTCTTGAAATGCAAGGCGACGATAGGTCAAGTGGGAAACATCGAACACGAATTGATTTCTTTAGGAAAGGCCGGCAGAAAACGTCATATGGGCATTAAGCCTTCGGTTAGAGGCGTTGTAATGAATCCTTGCGACCACCCGCACGGCGGCGGCGAGGGCAAGTCGCCAATAGGTATGGCAAGTCCTGTGACTCCGTGGGGAAAACCCGCTATGGGATATAAAACCAGAAACAAGAGAAAGAGCAACAAATATATCGTTAAGAGAATCAATTAGGAGAGAATCGAATGAGCAGATCGATTAAAAAAGGTTTTT